>CADCOL010000057.1 GCA_902803015.1 uncultured Lachnospiraceae bacterium
ATGTAATCCGAGGTGATATTCTTCGGTGCAATGATGCTTCCGGCCTGGAACAGGGAAATCATGTCGTCGAAGGAAATACGGTTAATCTTGGTAATGATTTTCTTTGCCTTCGAAACATTCTTTGCGTACATCGACAGGAAAATATTTGCCTCGTCGATTCCTGTTAACGCAATAAAGGACTCGCAGCTTTCAATCCCCTCTTCCATAAGCACATCCTTGTTGGTCGCATCACCGTTGATGATGCATGCCTTCGGAAGAAGCTCGGAAAGCTCCTCGCAGCGCTTTCTGTCGGAATCGATGATTTTCACGTTAATACCCTGGCCGCGAAGCTGCATGGCCAGATAATATGCAATCATACCGCCGCCGACAATCATCGTGTTCTTTACCTGATGCGTGTCGATGCCGATTTTTTCAAAGAATTCCTTGGCATGTCTCGGGCTTGCCACGAAGCTGACACGGTCGTTCTCGCGCAGAATAAACGGACCGTTCGGGATAAACGCATCGTCCCCTCGCTCTACGGCACAAATCAGGACCTCGCATTTATACTTCTTGGACACCTCAATCAGTGTCATGTTTTTAAGCGGTGAATTCTCACCGATGACAAAATTCAGAATCTCCACACGTCCGTGTGCAAAGGTATCGATTTTATCCGCCGAAGGGAAACGCAGGATTCTCGCAATCTCGATTGCGGATGCGTACTCCGGATTGATGACCATCGAAAGACCGAGTTCTTCTTTGATGTAGGAAATCTCCTTGCTGTAAACGGGATTTCGTACACGTGCGATGGTTGCCGTATCACCGGCTTTCTTTGCAATCAGACAGCAAAGAAGGTTCAGTTCGTCGGAACCCGTTACCGCAATCAGAAGGTCGGAATCGTCGACTCCAGCCTCCTTCTGTACGGAATAACTTGCACCGTTTCCGACCATACCCATGCAGTCGAAACTGTTGGTTGCTTCCGCGATGGCATCCGGGCGCTGGTCGATGACCGTGATGTCGTGTTTTTCCGCGGAGAGCTGCTTAATCAGTGTAAGTCCTACTTTGCCGCATCCTACGATGATGATTTTCATACCGGGTTATACTCCTATTTCACAACAATGTTGATGATACGTCCCTTGACGTAGATTTCCTTCACGATGGTCTTGCCCTCAATCGCACGCTTCACGGCTTCGGACTGCTTTGCCTTCGCGATGGCGGAATCGTTGTCCTCATCCACGCCTACCAGCACGGTATCTTTTACCTTGCCGTTTACCTGAACGCCGATTTCAATCTCGTCGTCCTTTACCATGGCCTCGTCATATACCGGCCAGGGCTCGAATGCGATGGTACCTTCGTGTCCGAGAATGCTCCACATCTCTTCGCCGACATGCGGGGTAATGCAGGATAACATCTTAATGATGCCTTCCGCATATTCCTTCGGACAGCTGCCCTCTTTGTATGCCGCATTCATAAAGATCATCATCTGGGAGATGGCGGTATTGAATCCTAAGGATTCATAGTCCTCCGTCACCTTCTTGACGGTCTTGTGATATAACTTTTCAAGGTTCGCTTTCTTTTCGTCGTTTAAGTTGTCCGGGTTCGTAAAGAAGGTCCATACACGTCCGATGAATCTTCTTGCGCCTTCCACGCCCTGCTTGCTCCAGGGTTTGGAAACTTCAAGCGGTCCCATGAACATTTCGTAAAGTCTTAAGGTGTCTGCGCCGTAATCTCTTACGATGTCGCTCGGGTTGACTACGAATTCGGGGAAGCGCTTGCCCATTTTAATTCCGTTCTCGCCGAGAATCATACCCTGGTGAACCAGTTTCTTAAACGGCTCCTTTACGGGGGATAAGCCCTTGTTGTAAAGGTAGCGGTTCCAGATTCTTGAATACATCAGATGGCCTACCGCATGCTCCGGTCCGCCGATGTATAAGTCAACCGGCATCCAGTGCTTTAAAAGCTCCTGATTTGCGAATTCGTTCTCGTTGTCGGGATCGATGTAACGGAAGTAATACCAGGAAGAACCTGCGGAGCCGGGCATTGTGGAGGTCTCTCTCTTGCCCTTGATGCCGTTATGGTCGTACTGCTTCCACTCCGTTGCATTTTCCAAAGGAGCCTTGCCGCCCTCGCCCTTGTAGTTCTCCAGTTCGGGAAGAATCAGAGGCAGTTCGTCATCGTCGAGCACATGTATGCTG
>CADCOL010000058.1 GCA_902803015.1 uncultured Lachnospiraceae bacterium
ACTCCTCATTATGCAATATATTGCTCTTTTTTATAAAATACATCCATTCCACTTAAAAGTCAACAAAAAAAAAACGGACCGAAGTCCGTTTAATTTTTTGTTGTACCTACACCAGCCACTGTATAAATGCGGTTTTGTCACTGCTGTTGTATCCTGCCTTCTCATAAAAATGCAGCGTCTCCGGTTTCTTTGATCCGGTCAGCAGCATCATTTTATAGCAGTTTTCTTTCTCCGCAATCTTCCTTGCATAATCCAGGCATTCACCCGCGTATCCGTTTCCCCTGAAATCCGCATGCGTTACAACATTCTCTACAAAAGCATACGGCCTTATATTCCTTGTTAAATTCGGGATGATTACACAAACACAGGAAGATACAATCCGACCGTCAATTTCATTTACAATCAGATGGTGATTCGGATCCTCAATAATCTGATTCCATGTTTTTTCAAGATGTTCATCCTGTTTGGGAATACTGTCTTCATGTAAATAAAGATACAGTTCCAGAAGTGCATCCAAATCTTCTTTTCCCGCTTCACGTACCATCAGCCGAATAACCCTTTCCCCTTCTCATATGCTTTTTGAAGATTGGCATCCCAGTTCTTCTCGCGCAGTTCGTTTTCTCTCGAAGTACAGTCAAAAACCACGAATTCCGTTTCCTTCACGCGTCCGAACAGTCTGTCGCCGAACATCACTTTCTCCATACTTTCAAGCAAACCGAATTCTTTAAGTCTTGCAATCGGATTTCCGGCCGAACAAAGTACCATACCTTTATCAAGAACCTTCATGGTCTTTTCACCGTATGCAAAACCATAGGTCCATACTCTGTCAAACCATCCAACAAGCTTAGCCGGAGCTTCCGTCCAGAACACCGGATAAATAAACACGATTGCATCGGACTGATTGATTTTTTCCTGTTCGGCAAAAACATCCTCTGCCACATCGGGTGTATTTCTGTAATTGGCATCACGAAGATATTCCGCTTCCGTCATATCCGCTTTAAAATCCATTTTATATAGATCCGACAGAATCACTTCATTCCCGGAATCCTCAACACCTTTGATAAAGGCATCCCGCATATTTCTGGTAAATGAATTCTCCGACGGATGACAATATACAATAAACGCTTTCATTTTATGCTCCTTAACCGTACTCATTTTATCCCTTGCAAAACTCCGACATTTCCTTTTCCAGCAGCCTAAATACATTCGCCACAAGATAACCGTCCGCAATTGCATGGTTCATACGAACGCTTACAGGCATCATCAGCCTTCCGTTTTCCTCACGGTATTTTCCCCAGTTTATGATGGGCAGGAAATACAGATAACCGTCCGGAAGCTCAATGTTCAAAGAATCATAGGATAGCCATGAAATAAAAGAAGCATCGAACCAGTTCGGATGATTTACGGCATCAAGCTTATACTCCCTTGTCTTCTTTGCTTCTTCGACATCGTTTATGGCATTCCGATAAAACTCTTCATAGTTTTCGGTATACTCCGTATAAACCGGCGTACAGGTTTCCGTATCCTCATGGAATACGTATTGCGTCGGGTGAACCACATCATAACAAATCAGTTCATCCGACTGCCACAGATAGGCCATTTTATAATCGTCTCTTGAATTCAGCACCTTTGAAAGCAGGTACAAAAAGTTAATGTAGAACTTAGTGCCTGTCTGCCTGGAATAATCTGCAAGCTCCGTAACATCTATCCTCGACGTCATGGATGTAGAGCATTTACAGTCCTCCGTAAAATGACGGTACACACCTTTTCTGTAATATGTTTCTTTGTCTATCACTTTATAATTCATATCAAATCACCCAAAAATCTGCCCCGGCAGTTTTTCATCAGTTCCTTGCAAAGGAAAAATGATGCATCCGCATCTTCCGGAAGATCATGGTAACGAATCCCGAATTTGCTCGCATAATCAAAGCGCATCCTTCGGGCAGTTTCGAACGCATTCCATGCAAAGAATGCACTCTGTTCCGTTTTTCCGGTTTCTGGAGTTGTCTGTGACATCAACCTCCATGGGGCAGACCCGTTTTCATTTTCCGCAGGAGATACACTTGTCCTTATCGCATTTAATACGGATCAGGGAAAAATAGCTCATCGGCTTTAAGAACACCGTAATCGGACAGATATACTTACAGAATGCCCTGTTATCCTTAAACGCAAAGGCAAGTGCAATACCAATGGCATAATATGCGATATTGCCGATAATAAACGCCCAGAACATGATGCGTTCGATATTTCCCACATGCGCCAGAAAAAGCGCCGCAACGAAAATTAAAGCAATTGCAAATGTAATATACCGGATCCAGCCGATTTTCTTTCGTTCGCCCTTCGGTTCCTTGTAAGGAAGAAAGTCCAGTACCATTGCCGTCCAGCAGGCATATCCGCACCAGCCTCTTCCGAAAATCAGCGGGCCGAAGATTTTGGCAACGGCATAATGAATGGTTGCGGCTTCAAAAACACCCGTAAACAGATAGTACCAAAAGCCTTCAATCTGCATATTCTCGCCGCAAATCAGTCCCAGATAAATCAGCATATACAAACCCACAAGAAGCTGAACCAGACGTCTTGCGAATTTTACTTTTTTGATAAAAAGAAACACGCCCAGCGAAATCGAAATGCCGATATAACTGAAATTAAAAAGATAAAACAGATTGTTTTTCGTTAACCACAATGTTACGGCAACCGTTTCAAAAATTACCAGCATCAGGATGGGCGGTAAATACTTCTTGAAGTTCATTTCTTTTCCTCCAAAGACTCAAAAAATAACAGTATGATTATACCATATAAACCGCGCTCTATGTGTTTTGTCAATAAAAAAGCGGACCGAAGTCCGCTTTTCTTAAATTCAATTTGTAGAATTCCTACCAGGTAAAACTCAAAGTAGTATTGTTATATGCCTTGAAGCAATATTCGGGATCATTCATGGTAATATCATCCTTTAAGCTCTTCAGATCCTCATATTCCGCTTCCGTAATCAGACCGTAAACATCTTTGTTTCTCTTCTTGAAATGCAGTACATATGCATGCTTTCTCTTGTCGGTAAGCACCTTGTC
>CADCOL010000059.1 GCA_902803015.1 uncultured Lachnospiraceae bacterium
CCGCTCCCAGAATCTTGTCTGCATACGCATCCAGCCTGCCCGCAAGACGTGCCGCGATATACTCTTCGAGAATCTCCGAAAGCCTTGCCTTGCAGTTATTTCCGACAAGCAGATCCACGCTCTCATCCTGCGCGAGCGCAAAGGCATCCGCCTGCACGTAACAGCCCGCCGCAACAACGATGGCGTCCGGATTTAAGCTCTTCGCACGGTGTATCATCTGGCGGCTTTTGCGGTCTGCGATATTCGTAACGGAACAGGTGTTTATGATATATACATCCGATTTTTGGTCAAAATTCACAACGCTCCAGCCGTTCTTTTGTGTATTCTGTTGCATAACGTCTAACTCGTATGAGTTGACCTTACAGCCGAGGTTGTGGAATGCTACTGTTTTCATGGATTTTACCCTTAATTTTGTGAGGTTTTGAGGATTGACTTTTTTTTGACAGTCCTTTAGTATGATAAGCGAAACGAGGGAATTTAGCAAGAAGGAGGTAATTTAAATGAAGACAGTTAAGATTTCTTTAAACTCGATCGATAAGGTTAAATCGTTCGTAAATGATATCACTAAATTCGATTATGATTTCGATCTTGTATCCGGAAGATACGTTATCGATGCGAAATCCATCATGGGTATCTTCAGCTTAGACTTATCCAAACCTATCGACTTAAACATCCATGCTGAAGATAATGCAGAAGATGTAATGAAGGTTCTTGAGCAGTACATCATCGACTAATCCTTAACATCATGCATAAAAAGAAAGGACTGCATGTGATTCGTTCACAGCAGCCTTTTTTATTTGCTTTTTTCAATTCATCAAACCATCAGACTTCCGCCGCCGAGGGCAGCGCCATAATGAAAAGCGCTTAATAAACGCACTCCACAATTTCTCTCTCGTCGAGCGCTTTTTTCACCATCGCATCGATGTCTTCGCCGAGGCGTTCCTCGTGATGTGCAATGACGCTTACCTTCGGTTTGGTTACCGGATGCTTTGCCACGAAAATCGTACAGCAGTCTTCAAACGGCAGAATCGAAGTTTCGTAAGTATCAATCTGCTCCGCGATATCAATGATTTCCACTTTGTCGAATGCAACCAGCGGGCGGTATACGGGCATATGGCAGACATCGTCGGTGCAGGCCATCGAATACATGGTCTGGCTGGCCACCTGTCCGACACTTTCGCCGGTAACAAGTCCTAAGCACTCATCTTCTTCCGCAATCGCCTGCGCAATGCGCATCATGTATCGACGCATGATGACCGTCAGCTCGTCATGCGGGCATTTTTCGTAGATGCTCATCTGGATATCCGTAAAATTGATCACATGCAGTTTGATTGGTCCGCAGTAACGGGATACGATTCTCGCAAGGTCCACAACCTTCTGCTTTGCACGCTCCGAGGTATACGGAGGTGCATGAAAATAAACCGCCTCCACCTTCACGCCGCGCTTTGCCATCATATATGCGGCAACCGGGGAATCGAGTCCGCCCGACAATAATACCATTGCCTTGCCGGCCGTTCCGACGGGCATGCCACCCGGTCCCGGAATCAGAATCGAATAAATATAGATTCTCTCGCGAATCTCCACATGCAGTTCGACTTCGGGCTTATGCACATCCACCTTAAGTTCGGGATACGCATTCAGTAAAACCTCGCCGAATGCCATGTTCATTTCCATGGAATTTAAAGGATAATTCTTTCTGGCACGCTTGCAGAAAACCTTAAAGGTAAGCCCGTCGCGGTTCGGATAGGTCTCGCCGAAGTATTTTACCACTTCTTCTTTTAAGTATTCGAAGTCATCCTTCTCAAGGATTAAAACCGGGCAGATGGTCATGACACCGAAAATCCTCTTCAGTGCATCCACTGCCTCATCATAGTCGAAGTCCGACTTCGCCTCCACATACACACGTCCTAAATTCTTGTGTACGTCGAACTCGCCGTCGACCTTATCCATGGCAATGCGCACCTGCTCAACAAGCGCATCTTCGAAAATGTAGCGGTTCTTTCCCTTTAAGAAAATCTCGCCGTATTTAAGCAAAAAAGCCTGAAACATAATTACCCTCTTTCGTTAAAATCGCCCCGCGTTGCGGGGCGGTTAATTTATCGCTTTTGGTTTTTGAAGTCCTAGAATTCCATGAACTTCTTCTTTACATCCACATATTGCAACTGACTTACGGGAATCTCCATGCCCCGCTTCATTAAGAAACGGTATCTCGCAAGATCCTTGACGTAATTCATGTTTACGATATAGGAGCGGTGGCAGCGGATAAAGGTATCCTCCGGCAGAAGCTGTTCCATATCGGAGAACTTCATATGCACGCTGATCTGCTCGTTAATCGTGCTGACCACGGTCTCACGTCCCTGGCTCTCAAGATACTCGATCTCTCCGAACGGAATCTTGTAAAGCCGGTCGCCCACCTGGAATGTAAGCGTGTCGCCCTTAACGCTTTTCATTTTATATGCCGAAAGCAGCGCCTCGCGCAACTTGTCATACTGAATCGGTTTCTGAAGATAACGCAGCGCATCCACCTGATAACCCTCAAGCGCATACTCCGCCGTGGAAGAAATAAACACAATCGACAGGCGTTCTCCGAGTCTTCGAAGCTCCTTCGCCGCCTCGATTCCGTTCATGCCGACCGCAAGGATATCGCATAAAAGCACGTCATACTCCGCATCTTCCGCGGACAGCGTATCAATCATGCTCTCCATATCCGTAAAGCAGACGGTTTCGTACTCGATTCCTTCTTCCGTCAGAATCTGTGATGCCAATGCCTCGTTAATCTGAAGCGATGTCGCCTCATCGTCACAAATCGCAACCCTGTACATATTCATCCCCTCTGAAGTAACCCTGATGTCGCCCCCGTCGGGCCGACTCCTTTTTTATTATACTGTTATCGCGAAACGTGTGCAAGTATCGCCGCCCCGTTTTCTGCTTATCTCACCGCATGCAGATTTCTCGGATTCTGCGTAATCAGTGCCCTCGTTACCGTGCGGACAACCTCCGCATAGTTGTCGCAGAATGTCTGATGATACTTGTTGATAAAATCGATGTCCTCATCCTTGCCCGCGCATTCAAGCTCGTAAGCCTGATCCGCCACGTCGTTGGCGCCGATGTTCCTGCAAGCCCCCTTGATGGAATGCGCAATAACCGTGTAGTTTTCGACATCGCCCTTGTTAAAGTATTCCTGCAGGCTGACCTGTAAGTTGGAAGAAGCAAAGGTTGTAAGAACCTTGATATAAACCGCCTTGCTTCCGCCGCAGTTTCGAAGGCCGTCTTCGACGTCGATACCCTTGAGCATATCGATGACTTCGTCCTTTTCGATGACCGGCAGCTGTCCGGTCTGCATCATACCCTTCGACGGCATTACTTCCTGTCCGTTTACAATCGGCACCTGTTTCTCAAGCGGAATCCATTTCTGCAAAACGGTACTTAACTGATTCATGTGAATGGGTTTTGCGACATAGTCGTTCATGCCCGCATCCTTGAAGGTTCGCTCCACACCCTTAATAGCATTCGCGGTAAGGGCGATAATCGGAATATTTCTCGCATACTCCGTATTCAGCGCACGGATATGCTTCGTCGCCTCGACACCGTCCATGACCGGCATCATGTGGTCCATGAAGATGATGTCGTATTCCACCAGATGTTCTTCCACACGGTTGATGGCTTCCATACCGCTTTCGACCATGACCGCCTCAAAACCGAAGCGCTTCATCAGCTCGCTCGCAACCGTAAGGTTAACCTTGTTATCGTCGACAATCATGACTCTCGCCGTAGGTGCCTTGAAGGTAATTCGGTATCCCGCGTTGTCCGCCGTAATCCGGTCGTGGTTCGAATCGTAATTCGAAGGTCTCGGGTCCTTTACCTGCTGCCTTAATACGAAGGAGAACGTACTACCCTCTCCGACACGGCTCTTTAAATTGATATCGCTGCCCATCAGGTTTAAGAGGCGCTTCGTAATGATCAAACCCAGACCGGTACCTTCCACGTTACGGTTTTTCTTCGTATCAATCTGACCGAATGCGGTAAAAAGCTTGTTCATGTCCGCTTCGGAGATACCGATACCGGTATCTTCCACCGCGATATGCAGATAGCCGTTTCCGTCGATGTCCGGTTCCCAGTGCACATGCAATGCGATATGTCCCTTGCGGGTAAAATTCACGGCGTTGTTTAAAAGGTTAATCAGAATCTGCCGGATACGGACTTCATCACCGACAAGTACGCGCGGGATGTCCGGCGCAATATCGTAAACAAGCTTCACCGAACGGTTCTTCATACGGAACTCGATGATACTTAATACATCGTGGATTAACGAATTAAAATGGTAATCCTCTTCGTTGATTTCCATTTTACCCGAATCAATCTTGGAAAAGTCGAGGATTTCGTTGATGATGGCGAGCAGGTTTTCGGAGGATTTACGAATCGTATCGATGTATTCTTTCTCTTCCTCTTCGAAATCCTTCTGGTCGAGAAGTTCCGCCATACCGTAGATTGCGTTCATAGGAGTACGGATTTCATGGGACATGTTTGCTAAGAAGTTTGCTTTTGCTTCCAGAGCGTTCTGTGCTTCTTCGTTTTTCTCTTCCATTTTTGCCTTGTAGTCGTTAACGCCGTTTACAAGGAACTGGAAGGATACCATTGCAAAAAGGTAAATCAGAAGGTATACGAGATAAATTTCCGTCGGGCAGGTTAATGCAATCGAATCGCGGAAGAAAATCGCATTCAGCAAAAGTGCCAGCGTCGTGATGATTGCATATTCCAGCATCAGCGACCGTTTCGCGTAAAGAGCCAGCATCAATGCGCCCGCAAAATAGATAACGCTTAAGGTTCCGAGCATTCCAAGCTGCCACGAGATAATATAACTGGTGATAATCATGGTCAGATAGAAGCAACGGATTACAATCATTTCATTGCGAATGATGCGGTATAAAAGCACGGTAAGAAGCGCCGGCAGGAATCCGATGGAAATCAGTGCCGCTTTCTCAGGTCCGTACTGGGACAGCGCGTAGGCTACGTGGAGCAGGACCACGCTGAAGAATTCAATTACGCAAAGGATGATGTTGGTTGAAAATGGAAGCATGCTTTCCTCCTATCTTCGTGTGTATCGACGTAACGTATCCAAAACTTCTCCCACCGCATTCGCTGCATACACCACATCTTCTTCGGTATTGTAAATGCCGAAGCTGAAACGAATGGTGGAATCGAGTAATTCCACAGGCAGGCCGATGGCTTTTAATGTGGCCGAAACGGCCGGTTTATTGGACGCGCAGGCACTGCCGGAAGAAACATAGACACCCTTTTCTTCGAGTGCATGCAAAAGAACTTCCGCACGAACGCCTTTAACGGAAGCACTGACGATATGCGGTGCCGCAAACTCTTTTGTCGTTTCGTCCTTTGCGGGACCGTTGATGCTTACGCCCTCAAGTTTTGTAAGCTTTTCTATTAAGGTATCGCGAAGACGGCACATGAGTGCACTGTCTTCTTCCATCTTGCCGGTAATGATTTTGGCAGCCTCGGCAAATCCGGCGATTCCCGGCACATTATCCGTTCCGGAGCGCATGCCCTTTTGCTGTCCGCCGCCTAAAATCAACGGTGTGATTTTTACCTTTTCGGAAATGTAGAGGATGCCGATTCCCTTCGGGCCGTGGATTTTATGTCCGGATACGGAGAGCATGTCAATCTTCATGCGCTTCGGATAAACCGGGACCTTGCCGTACATCTGCACGGCATCCACATGGAAAAGGATATTTGGATTGGTCTTCTTAATCGCCTCACCGATTTCTGCCACCGGCTCAATCGTGCCGATTTCGTTATTGATTCCCATCACGGAAACCAGCACGGTGTCCGGACGGATTGCATTCTTTAATTCTTCGACGGAGACTCTTCCGATTTCGTCCGTCGGAAGGTATGTCACTTCAAAACCTTCCTTTTCAAGCTGCTTTGCGGGATTTGCGATTGCCGCATGCTCAATGGATGTCGTAATTACATGCATGCCGCTTCTTTTTGCGGCTCTTGCAGCCTGCAGCAAAGCCCAGTTGTCCGACTCGGTTCCGCCGGAAGTAAAAAAGATTTCCTTTTCGTTCACTTTAAGCGTTGCCGCAATTTCCTCGCGCGCAGTGCGAAGAATCCGCTCCGCCTCCACGCCTTTTAAGTGCATGCTTGACGGGTTGCCGTAGGTCTCGCTCATGCATTTTGCAACCGCCTCCACAACCTCGGGCAAAGCCTTTGTGGTGGCGGAATTATCCAGATAACATTCCATGATTTATCTCTCCCGGACGCTCTCGTTTTCTTTGCGGGCGTCTGTTTTCTTCGGCTTCTTTATTCTTTCGTTCCGTTCATCTCAAGTACGTAGTTCACCCACGCAAGTACCACCATGCCGGCGGTTTCGGTACGCAGGATCCGCTTGCCGAGCGTTACGGGAACTATTCCGTTCTCGTTTGCAAGTTTTACTTCTTCTTCGGAGAAGCCTCCCTCGGGTCCGATGAAGATGGCAAGGGTCCGGCGTGCATCACTCGTTTGTGCCGCTGCAGTTCTCAGGCTTTCAAATATTTCACGCGTCTGTTCCGCGCCCTCAGCCAGTTCGTACGGAATCATCTTAAAATCCGCATCCTTTGCCTGCGAAACGGCCGCTTTCATACTTAATGGCATGCCCACTTTCGGAATCACGGCACGCTTGCTCTGCTTTGCCGCTGCCTCGGCAATGCCCTGCCAGCGGGCAACCTTCGCTGCCGCTTTTTTCTCGTCCAGTTTCACCACGCATCTGCTGCAGCTGACCGGTACGATTTCACTGACCCCGAGTTCCACACACTTCTGGACGATGGTTTCCATTTTATCCCCTTTGGGAATTCCCTGGTATAGCACGGAATATACGGGGGATTCAACGTCTGCCTCCTTCACGAAGAGGAGATTGCATAAAACCGCATCGTCGGTAAATTCTGCGATCTCGCAACGGTATTCGTTTTTGTCCGCACAGCTCACCGAGATTTCCTCGCCCGGGTGCATGCGAAGAACATTGCGGATGTGATTGTAATCACTGCCGCTGATCAGGACCTTATGTGCGTCCGTATCTATTTGGTTTGCTTCCACGAAGAAATGATACATATTTATTTACGCGCCGTAATGCTGACCCACTCGCCGTCGTGGTTGATTTCAATTATTTCAAGGCCCGCTTTGCGGATCACATCCGCCACAAAATCTTCCTTCTCCGCAATGATTCCGGATGTGATATAGATTCCGCCCGGCTTTAACTGATTTACGATAACCGGTGTCAGAATCTCCAGGACATTATGCAGGATGTTTGCCACAACAATGTCGTAGCACTCGTATCCGGCCCAGTCCTGAACGGATTTTTCGGAGATGATGTTACCGATAATCACCTCAAAATCCTCCTTGCGGATACCGTTTCGTTCCATGTTCTCAAGCGTTGCCGTCAGTGCGCAGGGGTCTAAATCCGTTCCCTTCGCACTCTTTGCGCCGTACATCAATGCTACAATTGCAAGGATTCCGCTGCCGCAGCCGACATCGAGAATCTTCGTATCATTCGTTACATACTTGCGAATTTCACGGATGCAGAGTCTCGTGGTCTCGTGCGCACCCGTTCCGAACGCGGTGCCGGGATCGATATGAAGCACCTTTCCCGTATGCTCCTTATTCTCCATCTCTTCCCAGGACGGAATTACAAGCAGATCATCAATCATAAACTGATGAAAATACTTCTTCCAGTTATTCACCCAGTCAAGGTCCTCGGTTTCGGAAACCAGAACGGTACCGTCTCCGATTTCGGTATACACTTTCGTTTCTTCGAGAACTTCATGCACATTCGCAAGAAGCTCGTCCATATTTAGATCCGGCGTATCCTCCACAAAGAAGTTTAAGTATGCCACGCCGTCATCTTCCTCGCTCACCGGCGGAATGTCCACAAACATCTGCTCTTTTTCGAGCGCGGTTAAGGGGATTTTATCCTCAATCTGAGCCCCTTCCAGACCGATATCTTCCAGATTGCAGATGATGATATCCTCCGCATCGGTAATTGTTTTAATTGTAATTTTTTTCCATTTCATATTATCTTTGCCCCGCTATTTATTCCCTGTCCGCCAGGTCAATCTGCAGCACATCCAGATACGGCACCATGATTCCTTCATGCTTCGGAATCACGTACGCGGGATTCAGCTCATCATGCCGAAAACTCTTGCGCCCGCCCGACTGCGCTCTGTCCCAGAACAGTTTCAGATATTCGTACGGCAGGTAGTAAAGCTCGTCTCTGCCCGTATAGTAAATCAGGAAAAATGCAACGCCACCCTGCGCCTCGAAATCGCCCATGAATTTGACCTGGTGCTCATGGATATTGTGCAAAGCAAAGGTATCCGTTGCGCTTTCCTTCGCATCGAAGCACACCGGCACTCCCTGCACCGCTCCGATATAATCGACCGTACTTTTCTGCTCAAAATAGGCAAGCGTAATATGCCTGCTCTTTTGGTCGATTTCAATCGGCGTAATTGGGGTCGGAATCTTCTGAATCAGCGCAAGTCCCGCTTCCCTGTATTTTTCGTTTGTCCGGTTAATCATGTCTTCGAGAACCGATCCGCGAAGACCTCTGGATTTCCAGGTTGCCATGATTTTTCCTTTTCGTAAATGATTCGTTTACTCCATAAAAACTCAATTTATATTATATCCCAAATACCTTCCAAAAACAAAAAAAATCACAGAAAATCGTTTCGGATTCTCTGTGATTCTTCTTACGGATTACGTTTCAAAAATTATTTGTTAAAAAGGCCCTTCTTCTTTTTCTCTCTCGGAGCTGCACCTGCGTTTTTCGCGGCATTTAAGTAATCACCGCTGAGTGCATCGAATGCGCGAAGTGCTTCCTTCGCATCCCCGTTTAATTTTTCGGGAACCTTAACCACAAATTTCACGAAGTGATCGCCGCGCTTCTCTTTGTCACGAAGCGTGGGCACACCTTTGCTCTTTAAGCGTACCACCGTATCGGTCTGGGTGCCGGCTTTGACCTCGTAAGCCACCTTGCCGTCCACGGTATCCACCAGAACGTCGCCGCCCAAAGCCGCAACCGTAAACGGAAGCGATACCGTCGAATAAATATCGTAGTCCTGTCTTTGGAAAATCGGATGTTTCGAAACCAGCGTACGAACAAGGATATCTCCTCTCGGTCCGCCATTCTGTCCGGGTTCTCCCTTGCCGGGAATCTTGCATGCCAGTCCGCCGTTATCGATACCTGCGGGGAACTTCACCGCGTAACGCTTCTTGATTGTGGTATAACCGGTACCGCGGCAGTCCGTACACTTCTCGCGAATGACCTTACCGCGTCCGTTACACTCACGGCATGTCTGCACGGATGTAATCTGTCCGAAAATGGAATTGGTCGTAACACGAACCTGTCCCTTGCCTCGACAGTTCGGGCAGGTCTCCGGAGACGTTCCGGGCTTTGCACCGCTGCCTTTACAGGTTTTACACTCTTCTTTGGAATCGACTTCAATCTCTTTCTCGCAACCGAACACCGCTTCCTCAAAGGTTAAGCGCACATCCACCACCTTGTCGGCACCGCGCATGGGGCCGTTTCTGGAAGCACCTCTTCTGGAACCGCCGAAAATATCGCCGAATCCAAACAGGTCGCTGAATATGTCGCCGAAATCCATACCGGAAAAATCGTAAGCCCCGCCTGCTCCGCCGGCCCCTGCCTCGAAAGCAGCATGTCCGAACTGGTCGTACTGCTTTCTTTTCTCGGGATCGGACAAAACACCGTATGCCTCGGAGGCTTCCTTGAATTTCTTCTCCGCCTCTTCCGGGTTATCCGGATTCATATCCGGGTGGTATTTCTTTGCCAAAGCTCGATATGCTTTTTTAATCTCGGCATCGTCCGCAGTTTTGGGAACGCCGAGGATTTCATAATAATCGCGCTTGTCTGCCATAACTTAACTGCCTTTTAAACCTCTCTGTAGTCTCCCGCAAAGTCATCGGAACCGCCTGCGTTGCCGCTGTCGGAGCTTCCGTTGTCCTGTGCGCCGTAACCTGCAAATCCGTTCGGATCCGGGCCTGCGCCGGCTGCACCCTGCATGGATTCATACATCTTTGTGAAGAGTGCCTGGCTCTTCTCCATCATCTTCTGGTGAGCTGCTTTGAGTTCGCCAACCTCGTCTTCGGTCATTTCCTTGTCTTTGGTTCTTTCAAGGATGTCCTTAACGTTCTTGATTTCTTCTTCCACATCAGCCTTCTCGGACTCGGAAATCTTGTCTCCTACATCCTTTAATGCCTTCTCGGTCTGTACAACCATGGCATCGGCTTCGTTTCTTGCATCTACTGCTTCCTTACGCTTCTTGTCCTGTGCTTCATACTCAGCAGCTTCCTTGATTGCCGCTTCGATGTCGTTATCGGACATATTGGAGCCGGAAGTAATGGTAATATGCTGTTCTTTTCCGGTACCGAGATCCTTTGCGGATACGTTTACGATACCGTTTGCATCGATATCGAAAGTAACTTCGATCTTAGGCATACCTCTTCTTGCAGGAGGGATACCGTCGAGACGGAACTGGCCGAGCGTCTTGTTGTCGCGGGCAAACTGTCTCTCACCCTGGGTCACGTGGATATCTACTGCAGTCTGGTTATCCTCTGCGGTGGAGAATACCTGGCTCTTCTTTACGGGGATGGTGGTGTTTCTCTCAATCAGCTTGGTTGCAACACCGCCCATGGTCTCGATTGCAAGTGAAAGCGGGGTAACATCCAAAAGAAGGATTTCACCTGCACCTGCATCGCCTGCAAGCTTACCGCCCTGGATGGAAGCACCGAGTGCTACGCATTCATCGGGGTTAAGGGACTTGCTGGGTTCCTGACCGGTTAACTGTTTTACTTTATCCTGTACAGCAGGGATTCTGGTGGAACCGCCTACCAAAAGGACTTTTCCGAGTTCGCTTGAAGTAACGCCTGCATCGGAGAGTGCTCTCTGAACCGGGCCTGCGGTACGCTCTACCAGATCAGCGGTCAGTTCGTTGAACTTCGCTCTGGTCAAAGTTGCCTCATAGTGCTTCGGGCCGTCAGCCGTTGCGGTAAGGTAAGGAAGGTTAATCTCGGTGCTGGTAGCGGAGGAGAGTTCCTTCTTTGCCTTCTCGGAAGCTTCCTTGATACGCTGAAGTGCCATTTTATCATTGGACAAATCAACGCCTTCCTGCTTCTTGAACTCGCTGATGATGTAATCGGAAATCTTCTGGTCGAAGTCATCACCACCAAGTCTGTTATCACCTGCGGTTGCAAGTACTTCGATAACGCCGTCACCGATTTCGATGATGGAAACATCGAAGGTACCGCCACCTAAGTCGTATACCATAATCTTCTGTTCTTTTTCGTTGTCAAGGCCGTATGCAAGTGCCGCTGCGGTAGGCTCGTTGATGATACGCTTTACATCAAGGCCGGCGATTTTACCTGCATCCTTGGTTGCCTGACGCTGTGCGTCGTTGAAGTATGCGGGAACGGTGATAACCGCTTCCGTAACCTTCTCGCCCAAATATCCTTCCGCATCCGCTTTCAGTTTCTGAAGGATCATTGCGGAAATCTGCTGAGGGGAGTATTTCTTTCCGTCGATGGTTCTGCCGCGGTCGGTACCCATATCACGCTTGATGGACATGATGGTCTTGTCCGCGTTGGTAACTGCCTGACGCTTTGCAGCCTCACCTACAAGTCTGTCCCCGTTCTTTGCAAAAGCAACGATGGAGGGAGTTGTTCTCATTCCTTCGGTGTTTGCGATAACGGTAGGCTGTCCGCCTTCCATAACTGCTACGCAGCTGTTTGTTGTTCCTAAGTCAATACCAATGATTTTTCCCATTTTTATTACCTCCTGAGTGATTGGCTCTTATTTCCTTTACGATACTACCGCAACCATACTGTGTCGGATGACACTGTCGCGATAGGTATATCCTTTTTGCAGTTCCTGTGCCACGATGCCGCTTTCGTATTCTTCGCTCTCGCACTGCATTACCGCATTATGCAAATCGGGATTGAATTCCGTTCCGACGGCTTCGATGGGTTTTACGTCCAGTTTCTCAAGCTCGCCCATGAGCTGCTTGTATATCATCTGCATGCCTTCCGCATGCGCACTGCCCTGTTCTTCCTCGGGGATGGATGCAAGTCCGCGTTCGAAATTGTCCACAACCGGAAGGAGTTTTTCAATCACGCTCCTGGCTCCTGCCTCAAACATGGTTTCCTTTTCCTTGTCGGTTCGTTTGCGGAAATTGTCGAACTCCGCCAACTGGCGCTTCACCATGTCCTCAAGTTCTTCGATTCTCTGGTCTTTCGGATCCTTCTTTGCTTCTTCCTCTGCGCCGGCTTCTGCGTTTTCGGTGCCTTCCCCTTCGTCAGCCTTTGCTTCCGTATTCGCTGCTTCGCTTTGCTCTCCTGCGCTGACTTCGTTTCCGGTTTCCTCGGTCGCGTCTTTCGCTTCCTCGGTTACCCCCTCCATTTCTTCGGGGTTCTTGATGTTTTCTTCCATTTGTTTCTTTCCTTTTTTCTTTTTCATTTCTTATCGTCCTGATATAACGCATCCAATTGCGTTTTTATTGTTTTCAAAGTTCCGACTACCTTTTCGTAGTCCATTCTCTTCGGTCCGATGATACCGATGGTGCCGCGCATGCCTTCGCCAAATTCATAATTCGCGGTTACGATACTGCAATCCTTCATGCTCTGAATCGGGGATTCCTCTCCGATATAAACGCGGATGCCGTTCTTTGTTCCCGTATCGTCCATCGCCGTATCCACAAGCTGTGCCAGAAGCTGTTTTTCCTCGAATGCATTGATTAATCCGCTTGCATTCTGCTCGCTTGCGAGCTCTGGATATTTGAAAATGTTATTCGCGCCGGATGTATAAACCTCTAAATCATCGTCTTCCTTAATCGTTTCCGCCACCGCATCGATTACATCCCCGATGAAGGAACCGTATTCGCCGGCCTGCGCTTTCATCTTGGCGATTAACGCCAGATTGATTTCTTCGATTGCCAGACCGTTCAAACTCGTATTTAAAAGGATGTTCAGTTTCAACATCACTTCGTCGTTAATCGGTTCATCCACATTAATCATCGTATTCTTGATAATGTTTCCTTCCGCAACGACAACCGCGAGGATTTGTTCTTCATTGACGCGGGAAAGCTGGATGAACTTCACCTTATTGCCGGATACCCTGGGCGCCGTAACCATGGTTGCGTAATTCGTGTTAACCGCCAGCACCTTGGCTACCTGCTTGAGAAGATGATCCATTTTTTCATCTTTCTCAACGAGCATCTCTTTCAGCTCTTCCACCTGACGTGCATTCTCTTCCATCATGCTGTCGACATAGAGCCGGTATCCTTTATCGGAAGGAATACGTCCTGCGGAGGTGTGGGGCTGAAGGATGTAGCCCATCTCTTCGAGGTCCGACATTTCATTTCGAATGGTTGCGGAACTTAAGTTCAAGTCCGTGTATTTCGAAATGGTTCGGGATCCTACAGGCTCGCCGGTTTCCAAATAGTTGCGAATAATCGCCTGCAGTATTTTCATTTTACGTTCATCAAGCTGCATTGGTTAACCGACCTCCTTTTCGTTTGTTAGCACTCACTCGATTGGAGTGCTAATATCCTCAAGTCATAATCTACCACCGCGGAAAACAAATGTCAACTATTATTTATAAATCGGTTAAGCCCGGCAGTTGCCGGGCCTTGCCGACGGGTATTGGGTGTTGGTGTCTTTTTGAACATAAAAACCCCACCCGGTATCGGGTGGGGTTACATTGCGTTTCCTTATTCTAATCGGTTCGTGATTAGATAGCGAAGCTTCCGTTCTCGGTTCCGTTGATTACATAGTAAGCAACGTTC
>CADCOL010000060.1 GCA_902803015.1 uncultured Lachnospiraceae bacterium
AATACGGCGTGGTGCGCAATGAGTATTTGCGGGCGGATGAAGAATCCTTCCTTCTTCTTTTTAATCATGTAACGGACCTTGACATGGCTTGGATTATGGATGCCTTCCATCGCCAGATTTACTGTCTCGGAAGCGAGCATATCGCACGTTTCCCTCTTGCCGGAAAGTTGTTGAATACACTCTTTGCACCGATTCTGATTAAGAAGGGAAGTTCCGGAATGGCGGCGGTCATGGAAATGCACCGGTGCCTGAAAGCGGGAAATTCCATTTTAATGTCTCCGGAAGGGATTCTTTGCGCGGCAGGTCGTACCGGCGAGTTGGTACCGTCTACGGCGGCAGTCATAAAGAAACTGCATTGCAATGTTATTACGGTACGGATTCACGGCGGATACCTGACCAAACCGAGATGGGCAAAAACCGTTCGAAAGGGCCAAATCACGGTGGAAAAAATCGCAGAGTATTCCAAAGACAGCATTGCATTGATGGATCCGGCAGAGTTTCAGGCGATTATTGAAAAAGATCTTTATGAAGATGCTTATGCATACAATGAAACGGCGAAGATTGCTTACAAAGGGAAAAATCTTGCCGAGGGAATCGAGTGCCAGCTCTATCTTTGCCCTTCCTGCAAAAAACTTGCAACACTGCATTCTTTGAAGAATGATTTCTTCTGTGACTGCGGTCTGAAGGGTACAATCGATGAATACGGAATGATAAGCGGCGAAGGATTTGATTTCAAAACCGTGACGGAGTGGGATGAATGGCAGGAGAGTGAACTGAAAAATATGCCATTGCCCAAAGATACGGAAACCGTCATCGTTTCGAATCCGAATCTGTCCATTAAGGAGATTAAAGAGGGGCATAAGGAATCGGTGATCGGAACGGGTACGCTTCAGTTAACTTCCCGTGAAATATCGGTCGGAGAGGTTCGTATTCCGCTCTCCGAAATTTCGGATGTCGCCATGGTTTCTTACGGAATTTTGTTGATTTATACGAGGGATAAGCATTATTATGAAATAAGGAATAAGAAAAACAGATATCCGGGCGTTCTTTACAAAAAACTGATTGCCCGAATAAAGGAGGATTAATGTCAAACGGTGTTTCCTTTTCCGATCTTACGGTATGGCCTGTCATTCTTTTGATGGGTGTTGTTTTGGGAGGTCTTCTCATCGGCAACATATTAAAACGTGCCGTTCCGTTTCTTCGCAAATCCCTGATTCCGGTATCGGTAATCGGCGGTTTGTTTCTTCTTTTGATTTCCACCTTATGCAAAGTTTTTACGGGAAAGTATTTCTTTAACTATTTTCTTTTTGGAAACGGCGGACAGCTTACGGGAATCGAGATTCTGGAAATCCTGACCTATCACTGCCTGGCCATCGGTTTTATTGCGATGACGCTTCGTAAGACGGGGAGCGATAACAAGAAGAAGGAAAAAGGCAGGGTGCGTGATGTTATTAATTCCGGTATGGTCACGGTAAATGCGTATCTGTTGCAGGGCATCATCGGACTGGCGGTAACCTTTGTATCCGCATTCTTTATTCCGAAGATTCTGAAAGCCGCAGGTTTGCTTCTTTCCTTCGGATTCGGACAGGGTACCGGTCAGGCGTTAAACTACGGTTCCATTTATGAAGGCACTTACGGATTCGAAGGCGGCAAGAGCTTCGGCCTAACCGTGGCTGCGGTTGGTTTCCTGGCAGCAGGGCTTGGCGGTATCGTTTATCTTGCATGGCATAAAAAGAAGGGCGATATTCAGGTCCGTGAGAATCATTCCGCACTGAATACCGAGAACGTGGAAGAAGAGGGCGAAATCCCCATGGTGGAATCCATGGATAAACTGACGGTGCAGATTGCGTTGGTGGTTCTTTGCTACGCGGCTGCATTCGGAATCATGTTCCTGCTTGGGAAACTGGTGGGTGACGGACTCCGCTCCACTATTTACGGCTTCAACTTCTTAATTGGCACGCTTGTCGCAGTGATTCTGAAAGCGATTATGAAACTGCTCAAGAAGGGAAAATTCATGCACCGTGATTACGTGAACAATTTCCTGTTAAGCCGTATCGCGGGATTTGCGTTTGATATCATGATTGTCGCAGGAATCGGCGCTATTCAGATTGATTTAATCAAAGACTATCTGGGTGTGATTCTGATTATGTGCCTTCTCGGTGTGGTAGGAACATTTCTTTACATCAAAACTGTCTCGAATACACTGTTTCCGTCCTATCGTCACGAAGAGTTTCTGGTTATGTTCGGAATGTTAACAGGAACGGCATCCACGGGTGTTATTCTTCTTCGCGAGATTGACCCGATGTTTGAAACGCCGGCATCCGACAATGTCGTTTATCAGACGTTCCCTGCAATTATCCTTGGTTTCCCGATGATGATACTCGCGGCATTCTGCCCGAAGAGCGACACGGCGACGCTGATTACGCTGGGAATTATGCTTGCCTACTTTGTGGTACTGAATTTGGTGCTGTTTCGGAGTAAAATCTTTAAGAAAAAGAGTAAAGAGCAGTCATAGTGGATGGCTTTATTTGGCCCGATACAGAAACTCGGAAACCGCCGGGTTCTCCGGATTGCCGTCGTAGATATGAAGCTCTCCGTTGATGCAGGTACCGTTATAATCGATTCCGGTGATGGTGTCGTGAATCTTGATGTCACCGCCGGTCTGGTATTCATACTTAATTTTATGAACGGAACCCTTGTGATGGTATTCTCCCTTGCCGTGGCCGTCAAGGATGAACTTATAATCCAGATTCGTTCGCTCCATAACGGAGATGTGCTCCCAGACAAAAAGGTATTCTCCGCCGCACGGATCCGCTTTGGAAGAAGAACATCCGGCAACGCTTAAACACAAAAGTAAGGCGGCCAAAGTAACCAACAGACATTTTGAAATTCGTTTCATAAGCATTCCCCTTTTCAATTAACTTCAAAACGGTTTACAGATCCTTCGGTACTTCAAAATCCATTTCTTTGTAATTCCATACTGCTCTGCAGATGTTGTATTTGTCCATAACCTTGTGGAAAGTATCGTACCAGACTCTGCGGTCTGCTTCGTCTGCCAAATCAATGACACCGTATTCTCCGCAGTAGAGAGCAACGTCGCGTTCTTTTGCAACTTCAACGGCTTCCTTCAAAAGATAATCGAAGTAATCTTCTCCGGGGCAGGAGTCCGGATCAAACGGTGAGAAGTCCACATGGATATCGCCAAGCTGTTC
>CADCOL010000061.1 GCA_902803015.1 uncultured Lachnospiraceae bacterium
AACCTGCTCCGAAGGCAGCTGCACCAAAGGAAGCTGCTTCCGCAACACCCGCTGTACCGGCACAGAAGCCTGCAGCACCTGCACCTGCAAACGGAGAAGCTCCCAAGAAAAAGAAAACGATTATTATTGTCGGCGGAAACGCACCGCAGAGACCCGGCGCACCCGCAGCCGGACAGAGAGGCCCCGTAAGACCGGGAACTCCCGCTCAGCAGCAGCCTGCAAGACGTCCCCAAAGTGCAGCACCCGTAAGACCCGGGGGATTAATCAAACCGACCACCCCTCCTTCGGCTGCACCGGAAATTCATTTTGTACCCGAAAAACAGCAGCAGGCTCCGAAGCCTCAGCATAAGCCCGAGACAAAGCCTGCAGCAACAGCACCGGCATCTGCTCCCGCAGCAGCTCCCGCTCCAAAGGCAGCAGCTCCTGCTCCCAAGGCAGCAGCTCCCGCTCCCAAGGCAGCAGCTCCGGCAGCTCAGGCACCTGCAGCAACTGCACCGGCGACAAGACCGGCAGCACCCGCAACGGGCGCTCCCGTAAGAAACGACAGACCCGCGCAGAGGCCCGCTGACGGACAGAGAACTGCAAGACCTGCAGATCAGAGAGGCGGAGACAGACCGAGAATCTTTACGAATGACGGCAACCGTCCTCAGAGACCCGGACAGGGTCAGGGACAGGGCCAGAGACCGGGCGGATTTAACAACAATCGTCCCGGACAGGCACCGTTCAAGAAGGATGAAGGTGACGGCGAGAAGAGATTCATGCGCAAACCGCAGGGCGGAAAGATTTTCACCGCAGATGCGCCGAACACCGATAACAGAAAGAACGACAAGCGTCGTAACAACGCAAAAGACAAAGATAAAAATAATCGTCGCGACTTCATGTATGAAGAGGACGGAAACGGCAAGGGCAAAGGCAAATCCAAGGTTGGTGCATTTGTAAAACCTGAGAAGAAGCCCGTTGTCGAAGAAGAGGAAATCAAGGTAATCACCGTTCCCGAAGAGATTACGATCAAAGAACTTGCCGACAAGATGAAGATTCAGGCAAACGTAATCATCAAGGAACTCTTCATGAAGGGTGAAATGGTAACCTTAAACGATACGATTCCCTTCGAGAAAGCAGAAGAAATCGCAATGGAACATGAGATTCTCTGCGAGGCGGAAGTTAAGGTTAATGTCATCGAAGAACTCCTGAAGGAAGAAGAGGAGAATCCGGAAGAATTAACCGCCAGACCTCCCGTTATCTGCGTTATGGGTCACGTTGACCACGGTAAAACATCCCTTTTGGATGCCATCCGTAAGACGCATGTTATCCAGGGCGAGGCCGGCGGAATTACGCAGCACATCGGTGCTTACATGGTAAACGTTACCGATCCCGAAACCGGAAAAGAGCGTAAAATCACCTTCCTCGATACTCCCGGTCACGAAGCATTTACCGCAATGCGTATGCGTGGTGCAAACTCCACCGATATCGCAATCCTTGTGGTTGCGGCAGACGACGGTGTTATGCCCCAGACCAAAGAGGCAATTAACCACGCGAAGGCTGCAGGTGTTCCGATTATCGTTGCAGTCAACAAAGTGGATAAAATCGGATACGATTTTAACGACAAAACCAAGACACTGGATTCCTATCCCGGAATCGCAAAACTGATTCGCGAACTTGCGGATGAGCATTCCCTTGTTTGGGAAGAATGGGGCGGCGAGACGATTTTTGCTCCGATTTCCGCAAAGCAGGGACAGGGTATCAACGATTTGCTTGAGATGATTCTTCTTTCCGCAGATATGCTGGAGTTGAAGGCAAATGCAAAACGTAAGGCAAGAGGTCTTGTAATCGAAGCACAGCTTGATAAGGGACGCGGTCCCGTGGCTACCGTTCTGGTTCAGAAAGGTACGCTGCATGTCGGAGATTTTATCTCCGCAGGTGAGGCACACGGTAAAGTTCGTGCCATGATTGACGATAAGGGCAGAAGATTAAAAGAAGCACCGCCTTCCACTCCTGTTGAGATTCTTGGTCTTAACGATGTGCCGGGTGCGGGCGAAATCTTTATCGCGCATGCAACCGATAAGGAAGCGAAGAACTTTGCGGATACCTTTATCGCACAGAATAAGGTTAAGAAGATTTCCGAGACCAAGAGCAAGATGAGCTTGGACGATCTGTACAGCCAGATTCAGGCCGGCAATCTGAAGGAATTAAACCTGATTATCAAGGCCGATGTTCAGGGTTCCGTCGAAGCGGTCAAGGAGTCTTTGGAGAAACTTTCCAACGAGGAAGTAGTTGTAAAGGTTATTCACGGCGGCGTTGGTACCATCAACGAATCCGACGTTGTGCTTGCATCCGCAGCCAAAGCGATTATCATCGGCTTCAACGTTCGTCTTGACAACATGGCGAAAGATACCGTGGAACGCGAAGGTGTCGATGTAAGACTTTACGATGTCATCTACAAGGCAATCGAAGATGTCGAGGCAGCCATGAAGGGTATGCTCGAGCCGATTTTCGAAGAGAAAGTCATCGGACATGCGGAAGTTCGCCAGATTTTCAAGGCATCCGCAATCGGAAACATCGCCGGAAGCTTTGTGCTTGACGGTATGTTTGAACGTAACTGCTTAATCCGCATCACCAGAGGCGACGAGCAGATTTACGAAGGCAAGCTGGCTTCCTTAAAGCGCTTCAAGGATGATGTTAAGGAAGTTAAGGCAGGCTACGAATGCGGTCTCGTATTCGAGAACTTCGGCGGTATGCAGGAACTCGATATCGTGGAAGCATACAAGATGGTAGAGGTACCCAGGAGCTAAAATATGCGCAAAAACAGTATTAAAAATACAAGAATCAACAAAGAAGTGATGCGCGCGCTTGCGGAAATCATCCGCACGGAGATCAAGGATCCGAGACTGGATCCTTTGACCTCGGTTATGAGTGTTGAGGTTGCGCCGGACTTAAAGACCTGCAAGGTCGAAGTTTCCGTATATGGGGACGAAGAACATCAGCAGGATACCCTGAAGGCACTTCGCAGTGCATCCGGTTATATTCGCATGCTTCTTGCAAAGAAAGTGGATCTTCGCAACACGCCGGAGCTTACGTTCCATATGGATAATTCCACACAGTACGGCATCGAAATGATGCATAAAATCGACGAAGTGATGGAAGAGCAGAGGGCGCGTGCAGCACTGCGCGGCGACATAGAAGATGCGGATTCTGCTGATGAAGATGCGGACGACGTTGAAGACGACGCAGATGCTGAGGAAGAATAAATACCGACGTATGGAGTAAGTTATGAAAGAACCCACGTTTCATCTAATCGAAGAGTGTAAAGATGCGAAGAAAATCATCGTCACCGGACATATTAAGCCGGACGGTGACTGTATCGGTGCGTCAATTGCGCTTACCATGTATCTGCGTAAAAGATTACCGGATGCGGAAATTCATCTGATGCTTGAAAAACCGGCTCCCTGCTTTGCATATCTTACAGGCATCGAACTGATCGAAACCGATTACAGCGGAAAGCTTGAAGATACGGACATTTGCATTGTTGTGGATACGAACTCCGGCCGCATCGGAAATGCACAGAAGTATTATGACGTGGCGAAGAAAACCATCAATATCGACCATCACATCAGCAACGAAAACGGCTGCGCGGACTTAAATTATGTGGATCCGAAGGCCTCTTCGGCAAGCGAACTGATTTACCGCATGATGGATAAGAAATTCTTAGATGATGAAACAGCAAAATTCATCTATCTCGGAATTACGCATGATACGGGCGTTTTCCGCTTCAACAGCACATCGAAGGATACGATGAACATTGCGGCGGAACTGATTACGTACAATTTTGATTTTTCCGATCTTTTGGAAAAGACATATTACGAAAAAACCTTCGAGCAGATGAAAACCATCTCCGAAATCGTGGCAAACTGCGAACGCTATTGCGACGGAAAGGTTGTATACGGATTCGTTACTTACGAGGATTTCGTAAAGAAGAATATGAATCCGAACGATTTTGACGGCGCGATTAACGAACTTCGGATAATTCAGGGATGCGAGTGCGCAGTCTTTATGTATCCGATGAATGAAGTGACGATTAAGGTTTCGCTTCGAAGCACCGGTTCCGTGGACGTATCAAAAATCAGCGAAACGTTCGGCGGCGGCGGACACAAGCGTGCCGCAGGTTTCTATCAGAAGGCGGAGAGAGAAGCGCTGTTTAAGGATATTCTCAGTAAGATTAAAGAACAGACCGGCTGGCAGGACTAGTTTGGTCGACAGACAAATATATGGACGGAATCATAGTTGTCAATAAGGAGCAGGACTACACATCGTTTGATGTCGTAGCGAAGCTTCGCGGCATTCTGAAACAGAAAAAAATGGGACATACCGGAACACTGGACCCGATGGCTACGGGAGTGCTTCCGGTATGTTTGGGTGCAGGAACAAAACTCTGCGACATGATGACGGATTCGAAGAAAATCTATCGCGTGGAAATGCTGCTCGGAAAAGATTATGATACCGAAGACGTGACGGGAGAGCTTCTTGCGGAGTCCCCGGTCAATGTAAGTGAAGAAGAAGTCAGGACATGTGTGACTACATTTGTAGGTGAATTGGAACAGCTTCCTCCGATGTATTCCGCCGTGAAAGTAAACGGAAAGAAACTCTGCGATTATGCAAGGGCCGGAAAAAAAGTCGAGAGAAAACCGAGAAAAGTGACCATTTACGGGATTGAGATTGAGGAAATTAACCTGCCCGTTGTGACTATGAAAGTAAGTTGTTCAAAGGGAACTTATATCAGAACCCTGTGCCGGGAAATCGGTGAAAAGCTTGGCTGTCACGGATGCATGCAGAGTCTGGTGCGCACTTATACCGGCGGTTTTTCGATTGAAGAAGCAAAGACGATTGACGAAATTGAGCGTTACCGCGACGAAGGAAGACTCGGGGAACTGCTTTACGGAGTGGATACCTTCTTTAAGGATTATCCGGAGGCAATCATCGGTAAGGATTCCGAACTTTACGCGGACAACGGAAATCCGATGATGGCAAAGGAATTCGCCGTGTTGCCGGAGGGAGCGGAGCACATTCGCATGTATCGCGCCGACCATTATTTCTACGGAGTATATAAATACGACTATAAAAAGAGACTCTTTGTACCGGAGAAGATGTTTTTCTG
>CADCOL010000062.1 GCA_902803015.1 uncultured Lachnospiraceae bacterium
AGGAATTCTCATCGATCGCCCTGCGGACTTCGGCCCGGATGGCCTCTTCTCCGGTTCCTTCCGCATCGATCAACTGATTGTTCAATCCTCCGATCAGACAAATGGAATTGCCAAACTCCTTTTTTAGCTTCGGAATATCATTGCAGACATTTAATGGACTCAGCGCATCTACTCCGATTTCTACCAGGTCTCCGACAATCGGCATGACATAACCGCAGGAATGATGTTCGTAGATCATCCCCAGTTTGTGAATATGTTCTGCAAACCGTTTTTCATGAGGCTTAAAAAACTCTCTCCATAATTCCGGTGACAGCAGCATGGAAGTCTGCATTGAATCTGACCCTTATAAAAGATATCTCCAAGACATTTGCAATTGACCCGAATATGAAGGAAAGGAGACGATTAACTCCGCATGGGTCCGGGATTGGTGGTTACACTTGCTTCAAAATAGTTTTCCAGCACAAACTTTTCAAACAGAGGAAGGGTAAAAAAGACATAACCGTATTCTTCGCCATTAATAATTCCTTTTCTGATCAGTCGTTTACGATAAGGATTAAACTGATTCGTCTCCATTTTCAGGAATGAACGGATTTCACTGATTTTACCTGTGGAACAATTTGCAATGCCAAATACGATCTTTCGGTCGTTTTGTGAAAGCTCCGTCCAGATTTTTTCATATACGTATTCTTCCAAATATTGTCTGTAATCTTCCATCACAGCATCATTAAGGCTTCCCTGCTGCCAGCAGAAATATCCCAATACCTGAAACGCAAAAGAATACCCTTTTGTCATTTTTGCCATTTTAAGGGCTTCACTTTCCGTGACTGGGAGATTCTTTTTATAATTCGCTGCTATTGTACCTATATTCAAAGGTCTTAATACAATCTTAGGCGCACGATAAAGAAAGGTCAGGCTTTTTTCGTTCTGAAGGTTATCGATATTATCATAAAGACCTGTCATCAATAAAAACACCGGCAGATCCTGCCGCACGAGAATCTGAAAGGAATGAATAAACGTTTTCATCGCTTTCGAATTCATCGCTTCATCTACCATAATTAGTAAGCGTTTCCCATGTTTTTTCAGGCTCTCCAACATTTTCCCAAGAGCGATTTCAAGATCGGAGACAGGAGCCTCTCCTGACACCTCTAAGCCGAAACCAAATAAAGAAAGATTGATTTTGGCTGACTGGAATAATTTTGCCAAAGTATGATTGCTGCTGAGTTTCGAAACAAGTGTTTCCAGCATATCCCTTTCGGGATTTAATTCCACCGTTATCCAGATATCGTTTTTTTGCAGACGCCTGGCTACATCTGTCATTAATACTGTCTTTCCTGCTCCACGTACCCCGGTAATTATATATACCTGCTGTGAGGGATTATCGCTGTTAAATGTATCAATGATTTCTGCAGTCTGCATATGCCTGGAAATCATCTGTGCCGGTTCTTTGCCAAAAACAAGAGTATATGGATTCATTTTTACTGGTTCTCATTTCTTTTACTGGTTTTTACTGGTTTAGAAATAATTTACTGGTTTTTACTGGTTGTGTCAAGTAACAAGCCATTGATTTTCAGGAGTCCGTAGAGCGCAGCTGCCATTTTCAATTCTGCTGATATTCGATTGTCGGATCCCACTCTTTTCTGCCAAGGTAGCAATTTTGTGTGATTATTTTCGGTAGGTTATTATAATTCCACAACTAAGAATGAAAAAGGCGTCAGTAGCAATGGCAGATATTTTCCGATGACGAAAGAAGTGAAAGAAATCCTTTCATCTTTGAAAGCTAAACCTGCCTCTCAGTAATAATCATGCTTTCCGTATGACATTTAACTCTTATGTTCTGGTAAAGAAAGGTCTGGAAGCACCAGAACGTGCAAAACTGTTGGGGCACTCGGTAGAAACAAATCTTCGGAATTATACGTATGCTTTATCAGACGAACATATGGAAGATCTCCGGGCAATCATTGACGGTGATTCTGCAGAAAATATTGAAAAATCAACTTCTGACAGAGTTAGTACCCCGCAGTACCCCACTATTTTAAAATTTACAAAAAGAAAAGAATCCCGAAAACCCGCCAGTTTATAAGGATTCTTTAACAAAAA
>CADCOL010000063.1 GCA_902803015.1 uncultured Lachnospiraceae bacterium
ATGACATGGTATCCCATGTGATCAAGATGCGCATTCTGCGTATATTTTACTTTCTTTAAATCCCTGTCATAAATCTCGATTACGATATCCTGGCTTTCAACCCGGGAATAAGTTCCGACAGCCGTAAGCCGTTCCCCTGTCGCCGCCGCATCGCCTGCATCAAACACATTGGCCGTCTTTACCGTGCTGCCCTTACCGATACACCAGCCGTCTTCATATCTGTTATCGTCCGGAAGTTCTTCCGAGACATCATATACGGGCATAAGTCCGAGATCGTTTCCGCAATCATATGACAACACTTTCGAATACTCATCCGTAAGCGAAAATCCGAGAGGGGTACGAAGCACCGTATCATACGAAATATAATAATAGCCCGATTCATAATTGCTGTTATATGCAATCCATGCACCGTCACGGGACGCACCGCCCGCATACAAATCCTTCGGAAACGCATCATCCCATCCGATTAAGGTAACCGCATGATCATAATCTTCTTCCCTGTCGGTCACATGATTCAGCGTCCGGAATCCGCCCTTCCAGGATTTTTTCGAATCGTCCGTATCCGGAACACCTACGGAAATGGCGCCGACTCTTGAAAGATACTCTTTCAACTGCTCGAAATCATTCCCATCCAAAACCGTAACCGAGTCCACGACATAGAACTGTCCTTTGTCATATGTAAAGCCGTCCGCATAGGTTTCGGCGCACATCAGGGGCTCTCCGCCGCGTTCTTTGTTTGCCCCGACATAATCGGTAATAAAAAGACCTTCCTCTTTTTCACCGACGGGTGCATAAATATAGTTCAGAAAGTCCATCGGATTCAAATCGATATCTTTTCCGAGTTTCTTCCGGTATGAAGTCTCCATACATGCAACGGAAGCGTAAAGCCAGCAGGTTCCTCCGTCCTGCATTCGAAAAGTAACATCGACTCCGTCTTCCGCAATACAGTAACGTACGTCCTTTGAATGATCTACATATGTAGTACTGTTACTGCCGTCGCCCCTATAATTCGGATTGACGTATGTCACACCGATCAGAAGAGCCAGCACACAGAGCAGGCTTATCATGGAAATGATTCGTTTCTTCAATTTGTTTCCCCTTTACTGCTCTCCCTGTGCCCTGTAGTATTCTTCGAGCTTCGGTCTGGCACTGACGTAAATATCTTTTAACTTCGGATCGAAATGTGTTCCCATGCCTTCCATGATAATTTTATCCGCATCTTCAAAGGACATGCTTTCCTTGTACACACGTTTACTCACAAGGGCATCGTAAACATCCGCAATCGCCATGATACGTGCTTCGAAAGGAATATCGTCACCCACCAGGCCGTCCGGATATCCGTGTCCGTCATAGCGTTCGTGATGGTAATGTGCTACATTCTCCGCAAGCTGATGGAACGCATCATCGTCCGTATCCTTTAAGATTTCATGCACGATTCTCGCGCCTTCCGCCGCATGCTTTTTCATCTCGTTATACTCTTCATCCGTGAATCGACCGGGTTTTCGAAGTACCGCATCGTCGACGGCAATTTTACCAAGGTCATGCATGGGAGCCGCCTTGATAATGTTTTTACAGAATTCATCCGTCAGTTTAAAATTCGGATCCTTCTTCATCTCTCCGATCAGAATCTTCACACCTTCGCTGGTTCGCTTAATGTGACCTCCTGTGGAATTGTCACGACTTTCAACCATGGTTGCCATCGAAAGAATCAGATTATTGTGCATCTCCACAATGCGTCTGGTCTTCTTCTCAACTTCAACTTCAAGCTCCGAATTGTAATTGTTTAAAAGTTTGATGTACTTGACATCTTCGGTATCATCAAACAAAAAAATCTGATATCCGACACGTTTCTTCCCGACATCGAGATAATTGATCCGGATATTGAAAACCTGATATTCGTCGGGGTTCTCCGGGTCCTTTTTGATATACATGTTATCCCCGGCTTCCGCATCCGCTTTAAATTCCTCTACCCAGTGAATCAGCGTTTTATTCAGTTCCGGATCTTTATTGAGTTTCCGGTCAATCGCCTGCGTTCCCAAAGCCGGAAGAATCTTCTGTGCGGTTTTGTTGCTTCCGAGGTAACGGTAATTCATGTCGATTAAGACAAACGCATTCTCTCCGTTTTCAAGCAGCGTCTCCACTGCCATGTCACTGGTTTTGTACAGACTTAACCGGTCGGAAATAAACAGAAATACAATTTGGGCAAGCACGTAACTCATCGGAACGAATTCGATTTGTACACCGTTTACCTTGCCGTTAAAATATCCGAATATCGTAAACAGCTCCGGCAGAATCAAAAGCTGCAGCATGATTCTCGATACCTGGTTCCGTTTAAAAAGCGAATAGAAAATCGCAATCATTCC
>CADCOL010000064.1 GCA_902803015.1 uncultured Lachnospiraceae bacterium
AATCTGGATGAGATGGATGCAAATGAGCTGAACAATGCAAACAACAATATCGAAGTTCAGAACGAGAATAATAATAATCCCGAGCAGAACGGGCCTGTAGTGGATAACAATATCGTTAACCATGAGAATCCGCAGCATCAGGAAGTTCCGCAGGAAAACCAGCATCAGGAAGTTCCGCAGGAAAACCAGCATCAGGAACAGAATAATGTTGAACAGCAACCGAATAATATCGAACAGCAGCAGCCTGCAGTTCAGGAGAATAAGCGTCCCGTAATGAGCACTTCTCAAATTGTATCGCGTTCTACAAGGGTTGCGACATCCTTAAAAAACAATACACTTACACTTCGCGGCAGCGATGAATACAAGAATGCAAGAGAAGAATTCTTAAGGGTTCAGAAAGACTTTAACAAAGTGCTTGGAGATGCCGGCGGACAGATTAAGAATTTTTCGGAAGCCGATACCCGTCGCCTTATAAATGAACTTACGAATGTTTTGTACTTGGACGATAAATACATCAGCAAGAAGATTAAGGACAAGGATAACAGCGAGAACGCAAAGAAACGTATTCGTTCCGTGAAGGATTCGTTTAACATTCTTGAGGAACAGATTTATGCTTTGACGGCTCGTCTGGATGAAATTTGCGAAGAGCCTGCTCAGAGTCTGGAGAATCTGTCAAACGGTTTTGACAGTGCCAATAAGGCAATTGATAAAGCTAAACTTATCCTGCGCGGCAGTGAGCAGTTTGATGAAGCTGCTAATGATTTTGAAAAAATCAATAAAAGAATACAGGATCTGAAGAAAAAATACGCAGGAAAAGAAGATCAGATTACAGTCGGTGAATTGGACGATATTCGCGGACAGATTCTCTATACGCAAAATTCGATAAGCAAATATCTGAACATGAAGACAGGTGAAACGATTAGCGAGAATACGCATAATCGTACCGCGGCAATGGAAAGCGCACAGAATTTCCTTGCTCAGGCGATGCGCAGATGCAATCAGCTTGAGGATGCGAAGAAGAAGGCTCCGGCGAAAGACTTAAATGTTTTAAGCGGCGATTCCGCAAAGAATTATCTTGCAATCGAAGATGCGGAAAAGAATGTTCATTTCGGCAGCACAGAATACAAGAATGCAAAGACCGGATTTAAATCTTTTAACGACAAACTGACCGAATTATCCAATCCGAATCATACGATTTCCGTAAAAGAACTGGAAGAGTTCAACAGACTGATGGATCAGACGGAAGAAGATATCGACAAATATCTTCACAGCAAGTTTGACAAGGAAATCGGTGAGAAGACGCAGAAGCGTGTTGATGCAATGCGTCAGGCAAAGGAAACCATTATTGAAGCCAGAAAAAAGTGCGAGGCGTTGACAAAAGAACGTCGTGCTCAGTATCAGAATGTGACTACCGAGACTCTTCAGGAGGAAGAAACCGCGATTTCCACCGACTTAACCATCGCCAAGACACATGTTAATAACAACAAAGTATGGTTTGGCGGAAGCGATTACAACGAAGCATTAGCCGCTTATGAAAAGGTGACCGGAAATGAAATCACCAGAGACTCCGCAAGAGCGACAAAGGCTCCTTCCAAGAACTCCCTGCAGGAGGAGGTAAAAGAATTAAAAGAAGCCAGAGCAAAGGCGCTTGTCTATATTGACCGCAAGGAAAAGGAAATCAGGGAATTAAAGGAAAAAGGAAAAGAACTGGATTATAAGGGCAAGCATCGACTGGCAACAATGAACAGAGCGCTTGATGCTTTGAACAGGCGTATTGACATTGCGGAAGCAAAGCTCGAAACAATGGGCGTAAACGAAAAAACGGAAACCGAGAAAAAGATGAAAGAATTCATCAATGCAAAGGACCGTGCAATTCCCGGAAAAGAAGGCCTGGATAAAATCGTAGCAATGTGCGAATCTACTGCAGCCCGCAATTTGGAGGCATTGTCCAAGAAAACGGTTTATTCGAATGATACAAGAGATTCCGTTCGCTTTAATGCAGCAACTTTATTCCTGGCACAAAGCCTCAGAGACGGAAGCTTTAAGGTGCCGATTGCGGGAACACTGGATGCGTTCAGCAAAGTAGTGAATCAGCTTGCCAATTCTCCGGAATTCATTCAGGCAATGCCGAAAGAAAAGATGGACCCGAAGATGTGCAGAAGCCTGCTTACGGATCCGAAAACAATGAAACAGATTGCGACTTCGTTCAATGAAAACATGAAGAAGAATGCCAACAAGTCCCAGATTAAGGAACTGGTTAACGAAAAGAAACTTCAGGAAGCCGTAAACAAGAAAGAAGAACCGGCAAAGAACCAGCCCAATGTATAAGTCGAGCATCAGTAATGCATGATTGCCTCTCCTTGGTAATAATCATCAAGGAGGGGCTTTTTGAGTGTATGGGTTTTGTGAATTAGTCCTGACCACCCTCACGCATTGTATAATTCGTATCTTCCGCTATCATGCGAAGCATTAGCTGCGCAAAGCGAGGGTCGAACTGTGTGCCGCTGCCGTTCATGATTTCTTCGCGAATCTTTGACTGCGGCATGATGTTACGATAGCTTCGCTTGCTGCTCATCGCATCATAGGCATCCGCCACGGCGATGATGCGTGCTTCCTCGGGAATCTCTTCCCCTTTGAGTCCGTCCGGATAACCGGTACCGTCGTACCGTTCATGATGCCAGCGCGCTCCGACAGAAAGCGTCGGCATTTCGTTGATGTTTTTCAGAATCTGCGATCCGATGACCGGATGGCGCTTAATCATTTCAAACTCTTCATCCGTGAGTCTGCCCGGTTTATTTATTACGGAGTCGGGCACACCAATCTTACCTACGTCGTGGAGAAGCCCCATGATATAGATATCGCCCTGTTCCTTCATGTTATAGCCGTAGCGTCTTGCAATTTCCCTGGAGTATTCCGCAACGCGGCTTGAGTGACCGTTTGTGTAGGTGTCCTTGGCATCGATTGCACCGGCCAGGGAACTTACGACATTTAAGAACAGTTGCTCATTCTCTTTTGTCTTTCGGTCCACTTCTTCCGCCAGGTGTTTCTGCAGGCGCAGAAGTTCCGCAATCTGCTTTACACGAAGTGTCAGAATTTCCGGAACAAAGGGTTTGCGGATAAAGTCTTTTGCACCGAGCGCCAGAGCGCTTTTCTCGGTATTCGCATCATTGTCCGAGGTTAAGAAAATAACCGGAATGTCCGCTATATCCGTTTCTTCGGAACGAAGTCTCTTCATGGTTTCAAAGCCATCCATTCCCTGCATATTTACGTCGAGAAGGATTAAATCCGGATGATTGTCTTTCAGGAAATTCAGTAACTCATCGCCGGAGGAGAGTTTCGATACCTCGATATCGCTCTTTGAAAGAATCCGGTCGGCGAGCTTTAAATTCATTTCGTCATCATCGACGACCGCTACCCACAACCTTTCACCGGTACCGGTGTAAAGCTGTTCGGATTCCAGAAATTCGGTTTCGTAGGAGATGTTAATGACATCTCCGTATTTTTTTCGCCATTTGCGGATGATATTTCCCGCAACCTGCTCCACGGCCTCAGCCTTGATGTCGGTCAGAATGATAAAATACATATTCCGGCGCACCTGCATCAAAAGGTCGCTTCGCCTTAAAATGCTGCCGACGTGGTCGCTGAAATCGTCATAGTATTTGAATGCTTCTTCGGGACCGACGGAGTCGCCTGCGGTCAGTGTAATCAGAATCTTGCATGCATTCCTGTGGTAACGCATCGCATAACGCATTACGAAACGGTACACGCCGACGAATGAGGACATGTCGAGTTTCAAGGCGGATGCCGTGACGTTGCGCTCCGAGAGAATCATGGAGAGCGATTTTAAATCCACCTCGTAGGATTCGTCGAGCGTATCATCCTCTTCAAAAATATAATAGCCGTGCTTTACGTTATTCTTTACGTTATAAAGAGCCTTGTCGGCTTTCTTTAATTCCCTGCTGTATTCCTCGCCGCGACCGAACAGCTGGACGGCACCGACGGATGCGCCCAAAGGAATATCCATGTCCTCGCCGAGAATGCGTCTTGCCTCAAAGAGGAAAGCGGAATTCAGTTTGGATGTGAATACCTTAATATCATTTTCACTTTTCAGGCTGACGGTGAAGGCTGTAAATTCGTCACCGCCCATGCGCCCGATGATATCATCGGCGCCGAGAAAATGTTTTAACAGCGTGGAAAAACTGATTAAAATCCGGTCTCCGGCATCGTGTCCGTAAAGATCATTGACGAGTTTGAACGAGTCAAGGTCAATCATCATCAGATAGCCGGGCTTTCTTGAACAGAGCATTTCAAGTTTGTTGTTTGTTGCGTTCTTGTTTAATAAGCCGGTCAGGTGATCGACGGTTGCTTCTTCATGAAAACGATGTAAAACCGCCTGGCGGTTGATTACGTTTGAAATACGTTTGATTAATACAGCGGGTTCGAAAGGCTTGCGAATATAGTCTGCCACACCCATTTCGAATCCGAGTGTTTCTGTTTTGATATCCTCATCGGAGGTTAAAAAGATGACGGGAATTTCTTCCGTTTCGGTTTCTTTCTCCCATTCGCGTACCTTCGTGAGGGTTTCGAAACCGTTTAATCCGGGCATCATGATATCAAGCAGGATTAAGTCCGGAACATTGTCTTTTAATGAATCCAGAAGCTCGAATCCCGAGGCGAATGCACTTACTTCGATATTATTTTTGGTAAGGATGTTTTTGGCGATTTTTAAATTAATCGGGTCGTCATCCACGAGTGCTACGCGGTTTGCCATATTATGCCCCTCCTTTCCCTCGATTTGGTACGAATCGTACGTATATAGAATACTTGAAAAGCGCGATTTTTACAATTATACTTAACGTAAAAGTGAGAAAATTATGGGAATTCACTAGATTTTAGGGGAAATTTTTATGAAAAGAAGTCGAAACGGCCTGTTTATCACACTTGGCGTCACTTTTATCCTGATGACGCTGCTGGTTGTGTTTACGGCGCGCGTTATCTTCCGAACGGCGTTTTCGGCCGTTCAGGAGCTCGGAGACAATAAGGCGACCGCAGTAACCGCGGATCTTGAGAACTATATGGATACCGCAAAAAGTGTACTCTGGACAACTGCGGATACGGTTGATCATATGGTTTCGAAAGGTGCGACGGACGAGGAAATCATTGAGTACATCACAAGGGAATCGTCCAACACCGAGCAACAGTTTGACGAAAGCTATACCGGGCTTTACGGTGTGATACGTGGCAATTACGTGGACGGCGTCGGCTGGGTACCACCCGAAGATTACGATCCGACGCAAAGAGACTGGTACAAGGTTACGGTTGCGGGAGGCGGCGATGTGGTTCTGGTTCCGCCTTACGTGGATGCGCAGACCGGCAACGTGATTATTTCCGTCGGCCGTGCACTGAGTGACCCCAAGAATGCTTTGGCAATGGATTTAACGTTAAGCGGTGTGCAGGAAATCGTCGAAGATATTCAGATTAACGGTTACGGTTACGGATACATCGTAAATAACGACGGTATGGT
>CADCOL010000065.1 GCA_902803015.1 uncultured Lachnospiraceae bacterium
GGGATGGTATGAATATTCCAGCAAATCTCCCAATCCCGTTTTGATATTCTGCGTATGAACATGACATCCTTTTTCAATATCACATGTTGCCACACCGATTGCGTTTCCGTACTTGATAATCTTTTCTCCCGAACGAATCGGTTCCAATGCAATTTTATGTCCGGCAGGAACATCCGTAAGTGCTTTAAATTCACCCGCTCCGGTCGACAGAATTTCGCCGGCTGCGACGTTCTCAAGTGCCACTGCCACATTATCCAGTTCGTTAATGCGATATAATTTCATCTTTTTACCCGTCGATTTCTCTTTCCAAATGCAGAGTCCTGTAACTACTGCAGATTCTTTTGAATCGCTTCTCTCATGCCAAGTGCCCGGATATCGATCAGATATTCGCAGACAGCATCCGTAAGACCTTTCACCTCATTCAGATTCTGACCGAAGAAATCCTCTCTTCCAAGAAATGCCTGTGTAAACTCTTTTGCGTCTTTTCCGGAATACTCCGCAAAGAAGGCAAGCACTGCCGCGTCATCCATGATTCGGTATTCTTCCCCGTCGCGGTGTCCGATTAATGCACCGTCACGAAGCTCGCTTCCCGTATAGAACGCCATCAATGCTGCCAGCGAGAATGTAAGATGCGCCGGAAGCTTTCCGAACTGTTCCTCATAGGACAGGAGGCTCGGCATACATCTCGCTCTCCACTTGGACACCGAATTTAACGAGATGGAAAGCAACGCATGTTTTACATAAGGATTCTTAAAACGTGTGATAACTGCCTCCGCAAAATCTTCCAAATCTTTCTTCGGAAGAGTCAATGTCGGAATTACCTCGTCATAAATTGTCTCCTGAATATATTTCATGATATCCTCATCTTCCATCGACTGGAGGACGATATCGTTTCCGCAAAGGAAGGAGGCAAGTACAAAAGAGGTATGAGCACCGTTTAGAATTCTTACCTTTCTCTGTTTGTATGGTTTCTGGTTATCGGTATAGATTACGGGAAGGCCTGCGGCATCAAGGGGAAACTCTTTGCTGATGTCCTTCGGACACTCAATTACCCAGAGTGCAAACGGTTCCCCTGTAACAATCAGCTCATCCTTATATCCCCATTCTTCCCAGAGTTTTTCATCTTCATCCTTCGGATAACCGGTAATAATCCGGTCAACCAATGTCGAGCAGAAAATACAAGCCTCTTCCACCCAGTTTTTAAAATCCGCTCCGAGATCCCAGTTTTCAATCTGCTTTAATACGCATTCTTTCAAATGGATTCCGTTGTCATCGATCAGTTCGACCGGAAGCATTACCAAACCTTTATCCGTCGCGCCGTTAAAGTATGTAAAGCGCTCATATAAAAACTTGGTAAGCTTTCCGGGGTATGTGCGAGGAGGATTGCACTCAAACCGATCGTTTTCGTCATATACTATTCCTGCTTCCGTTGTGTTGGAAACAATGTATCTCAAAGTATCAAGTTTTGCGTATGCGCTGTATTTTTCATATTCCGTATACGCATCCGCCACATCCGCCACACTGCTGACAATGCGGTTCCGAACTTCCGCCTTTCCGTCAACGATTCCTCTTAAGGAAACCGTATACAGGCAATCCTGCTTTCCGAACCGTTCCAGGGAACCGAATTCAATCGGCTTAATCAGGACAATATCTCCGTCAAAATTTCCTTTTTCATTTGCAATGTCAATCATGTAATCCACAAATCCTCGAAGGAAATTTCCTTCTCCGAACTGTAATACTTTAACAGGTCTTTCTTTCTTTTCCGTTTTTGCCGCGCTCAAATATTCCATCACTTTTCTCTCCTACTAACGCTCCGCCTCTGTAACATTTTTTACACAGGCATCCGTCATTTCTTTAATTCATTACCGTGTTTCGCTTTTCTTTTTACGAATTTATGAAAGCGCTTACACATTTTTATCTTAAAGCAAGTCCTTTGATTCGTCAATAGGAATGATTCCTTTTTATCTCTGTATTTTTTCACAAAAACTCGGACCGTTTTTCATCACTTTTTTCATTGCTCTTTTATCTATGTGCTTGTATAATCGTATTAGATTTGTGTAACTGTTTTCATATCTTTTTACATCGCTTTTACTCTTTTCACTCTTTAATATGAAAACTTTTTACATAAATACTGCAAACCGGAAAGACATATGAGGTGATACTTGTGACAATTTACGATATTTCAAAGAAAGCCGGTGTATCCATTGCAACAGTTTCCAGAGTTTTAAACGGAAGCAGTAATGTAAGTCCCAAGACAAAGCAGAAAGTAATGGATGTCATAAACGAATGCGGCTATTCGCCGAATGTCTTCGCAAGAGGTCTGGGACTCGATTCCATGAATTGCGTTGGGATTCTTTGTGCGGATTCTTCCGATATCTATCTTGCAAAAGCCGTTTATTATATCGAGCAGGCGCTCCGCGCAGGCGGCTACAATGCCATTTTGGCCTGTACCGGATACAGTCTGGAAACAAGAAAAGCATCCTTAAACATGATTATGAAACAGCGCGTGGATTGTGTAATTCTTGTCGGATCTTCATTCATCGAAAACAACGATGCCGATAACGACTACATTCGCGAAGCGGCGGAAAAAGTACCCGTAATGCTTTTGAACGCAGACTTTGACTGTCCGAATGTTTACTGTACCCTTTGCGATGATTTCAAATCTACAATGGATGCTACCATTTGGCTTTTGAATCACAAACGCAAAAAGATTTTGTATCTGTACAATTCTCATTCCTATTCCGCAATCCGTAAGCTTTCCGGATTCCGTTCCGCCATTCTGATGAAAGAATTGGATTTGGATAAGAATTACGAGCAGTTTTACGACGGTCCACGTGATAATATCGACGGCGTTCGGGATTTTCTTCTCTCCGTAAGGAAAAACCACATCGACTTCGATGCCGTTCTCTGCGCGGATGATTCTCTTGCAAGCGGCGCTTTGAAATATGCCAAAGCATCCAAACTGAGTATTCCGAAGGACCTTGCGGTAATCGGATACAACAATTCCATCTTAAGTCTCGCATGCGACCCGGATCTTAGCAGCGTAGATAACCATCTGGAAGATCAGTGCAATCAGCTGGTGAAATCCTGCATTCAGATTTTAAGCGGAATCGAAACGCCTCAAAAAATCATCTTTTCCGGTGAGCTGATCGAACGAGCAACCACCTAAAAAAGATAAAGGACAAAAACATATGAAAACGTTTATGGATAAAGACTTTCTTCTGTCCACCTCCGTGGCAAGGAAGTTGTTTCACGATTATGCCGAAAACCTACCGGTGCTTGATTATCATTGTCACATCAATCCAAAGGAAATCGCCGAAGATCGAAAGTTTGACAACATCACTCAGGTATGGCTCGGCGGAGATCACTACAAATGGCGCTTTATGCGTTCCTGTGGTGTGGATGAAAAATTCATTACCGGAGACGCCTCCGATTATGAGAAATTTGAAAAATGGGCAGAGTGCCTTGGACATGCCATCGGCAATCCTTTGTACCACTGGAGCCATTTGGAATTACAGCGCTACTTCAACTACCACGGCACATTAAACAAGAATACGGCAAAGGAAGTATGGGAGATTTGCAATGCAAAGCTCGCCGAACCCTCAATGAGCGTTCGCAACATCATCCGGCAATCCAATGTCACTTTAATCTGCACAACGGACGATCCCGTAGATTCCTTAGAGTGGCATAAACGAATTAAAGAAGACAATTCCTTCGAGGTAAAGGTACTTCCCGCATGGCGCCCGGATAAAGCAATGAACATTGAAAAGCCGGACTATACCTCCTACCTTGAGAAACTTTCCGACTGTTCCGGCGTGGAAATCAAAAACTTCGCTGATCTCTGCAAGGCTTTAAGCATCCGAATGGACTTCTTTGAAGAAAACGGATGCAGCGTATCCGATCATGCACTCGAATACGTAATGTATGCACCGGCAAGTGATGATGTTGTCGAGAACATTTTTTCCAAACGTCTTTCCGGAAGCATTCCTTCCAGAGAAGAAGAACTGAAATTCAAAACCGCATTTATGCTTTATGTCGGCAAAGAATACGCAAAAAGGAACTGGGTAATGCAGCTTCACTACGGATGCAAACGCGATAATAACGATTTGATGTATGCTTCTTTGGGTCCCGATACCGGATATGACTGCATTAATAACTATGCTCCTTCCGCTCAGATGGCGGACTTCTTAAATGCTTTAAACAAAGAAAACACTTTGCCGAAAACCATTCTGTACAGTTTAAACCCGAATGACAACGAAGCCATCGGAACCATCCTCGGATGTTTTCAGAACTCCGATGCAATCGGCAAAATCCAGCAGGGCAGCGCATGGTGGTTTAACGATCACAAGATCGGCATGCAGAATCAGATGCTCTCCCTTGCCAACCTCGGTAATCTTTCCGGTTTCGTCGGAATGCTGACCGATTCAAGAAGTTTCTTATCCTACACAAGACATGAATACTTCCGCAGAATTCTTTGCAATCTGCTTGGAGACTTTGTGGAAAACGGGGAATTCCCGGAGGATTATGAAACATTGGAAGAAATTGTCAAAGGAATTTCTTATTACAACGCAGTACAGTATTTTAGCTTCCCCTTATAAGTTTTACACACATGCGAAAAGAGAGCCATCCACGGCTCTCTTTTTTCATGTCTTGATTTTACTTTATGTCTTGATTCTGCTTTTCTTCCAATACCCCGTCAAATATACGATTCCCAGCACCAGCGGTGCAATTCCGTTCGAAATCACGACGCTGTACCAGATGCTTTCCACCCCCAGTTGCAATATGTTTTGACAAATATACAGGGTTGCGAACCGGAAAATCCAAAGCCTTGCAATATCCACCACCATCGTCACTTCCGTATGTCCACAGCCTCTGAAAAAGCCGGATGTTGAATTGTAAACTCCGTTTGCAAAACACCAGAATGCCAAAATGGACAGATACCCGGCCGCCATGGGAATTACCGATGCATCATCCGAAAATATTTTCACAATGGACGTTGACACCGCATCCCTGGACAGAATAAATCCTCCCACAAACAAAAACGCGGTAATGCCAATCATGGATAAATAATAAGCTTTCTGCGCTCGTTTCGGTTGCTTCGCGCCCATGTTCTGACTTACGATAATGGAAACTGCCGAGCCGATTCCGTTTGAAGGAAGTGAAATCAGACCGTTGATTTTATTTCCGACACCGTAAGCCGCCATGGCTTCTTTTCCGTATACCAAAACACTTTTAGACATTAAAAGAAATGCAAACTGGGTCACGCTGCCTCCGATTGCCGAAGGAAATCCAACCGTCACAATATCTTTCAGCTTTTCTTTTTCAAACCGGAGTTTCTTTAAATCCAGATAAACGTTCGATGTATGTTTATTCAGCGCAATAAATGCCACAACAGCCGGAATCATTTTGGCAAAAACAGTCGCAAGAGCCGCTCCGGCTGCCCCAAAGGAGAATACTACCATCAAAAGCGGGTCCATAATCATATTGATCCCAATTCCGAGAAGGTTAAGAAGCATCGGTTTTACCGTATCTCCCTGAGCCTGGTACACGGACTGAAACATATTGATGGTATACAGGAACGGCATATCAAGAATTACCAGCTGCAGATATGTTTTTGCCCCGTTAAACACTGCGTCTTCCGCACCGAGCCAACGGACAATGAATCCGGAGAGCAGAAATACCGTCAGGGCACATGTAGTCGAAAAAATCATGGTGCATACAAAAATCTGATTTGCCATGGATTTCGCTTCTTCTTTCTTCTGCGCACCTATATACCGTGCAATTAAAACGGAACCGGCCACAGTAAGACCGCTTCCGAAATTAATCACAATATTCTGAACCGGCGTTACAAGATTAATCGCCGCCAGTTCATCCGTTCCGAGTTTTCCAAGCCAGTACGTATCCGTCAGATTGTACATGGTCTGAATAAACGAATTCAACATAACCGGAATCGACAATGACAGAATTGCCGTCAACAGATTCCCGTTTAGTATTTCTTTTGTCGTTTTTTCGCTAATCTTTTGTTTCATGGAGTACTATATTCGATTTCTCCGGGATAATACAGTCTTATCTTACCATCCCATTCCTCTTTAATCAGATCCGCATATTCACCGCCCAGGTTTTTCAGCCCCGCAGCAATCATTCCTGCAAAAATCACCGCTCCGGCATATTGCAGGTGAGTATTGTCGGTATCGAGTCCGTCCGGCTTGTAAGGATAAACTCCTGCCGGGACATGCATATACCAGTGATAGGTTACATCCTCTCCGGCTTTTTCCACACCTTCTCTCGACATGGTATATAAATCCACCAAAGGAACATTTTCTTCGAATGCAATCTCTTTCATGGCGCGAACATATTCCTTGTGGTTACCCGCATCAAGTTTGTGCGGACCGGCAAACGTTCGTCTGGTAAGAGGGGTAATCAAAACAGGCTTTGCTCCTGCCTTTCTTGCAGTTTCAATAAAAATGCGGAGATTCCCCTTAAAATCATCATCCGGTCTGGTATAACGTTCCGGATCTGATTCTTTCTCATCGTTATGACCGAACTGAATAAACAGATAATCACCTGCTTCGATGGCTTCCTCAATTTCAACAAGTCTTTTCTGATTGATGAAACTTCTCGTCGATCTCCCGTTTTTTGCGTAATTGCGAACCACCACATCTTTTTTTAAATAAAGCGGCATTACCTGTCCTATTCCTGTCTGCGGATAGGTTTCAATCCCGTTAAACTGTACCGTGGAATCGCCTGCCCAAAAAATTCGCTTCATTTTACTTTCCTTCCGTTTTCTCTCTTTTCCAAAAACAAGCCGGCAAAACAATTTTTGCCGGCTGTCTTTTCGGTCTCCAAAGTTTATTATTCTTTGACGGCTCCGATATTTACACCCTGTACAAAGTATTTCTGCAGGAATGGATACAGAACCATGAAGGGGAGGATTGCCATCACAATTCCCGCATTGTACAGAGTAGATTGCGATACATTATAGGATGTGGTCGGTGTATCGCCGTCCATTACCATGTTTCTCAGTTTGTACTGGAAGTTTACCTGATTCGGATCGGTAATATAAATCTTTACAGTTGAATAATCGTTCCAAACCGTAACCGCATACATCAATCCGATGGATGCAAGCGCAGCCTTGGAAAGCGGTAACACAATTCGTAAAAAGATTCCCATTGTGGAACATCCGTCGATTCTTGCCGCCTCGTGAAGGGACTTGGGAATTCCTTCAAAGAAGTTCTTCATCAGGATGATATTGTATACATTTACCGCATGCTTTACTACCAGAACCCACATGGAGTCAACCAGATGGAGTTTCTTCATTACCAGGTATTCCGGAATCATACCGCCGGAGAAAATCATGGTAAAGAGAAGGAAATATGCAAGGATGCTTCTGCCCTTTAATTCTTCCTGAGAAAGAACATATCCTCCGAGAGTGGAAACCGCCAGTCCGGCGAAGGTTCCCGCAAATGTAGTAATAATGGAGTTTACAAACGGACGATACAGCTGTTTCGTTCCGAAGATTACCTTATAGCCGTCCAAAGTAAACTTCGTGGGAAGGAGTTTGAACTGATAAACACCCACCTGGTTAAAAGAATCCACGACAACTTTCCAAATCGGAATAATGACAATCAGTGCTATAACGATGAAAATCAGGTAATTCAGAATATCGAACAAATCGATTTTCTTCTTCTCTTTAATCATACTGACTTTCAGTTCTTTTTCTTTTTTCTCGGGTTTATAAATATTATCTTCTTTTTCTTCAATTTTCTTTTGATTCTCAGCCATTTATATTACCTCCCTTCCATTACAGGATTCCGCGTCCGCGGATCTTCTTGCTGGCCCAGTTACAAAGGATTACAAGACCGCCGCCAACAAGGGATTTAAATAATCCGACTGCTGTGGAGTATCCGTAATTGGGAAGTGCATTTGTAAAGGTCTGTCGATAAATATATGTGGAAATAACATCCGATACATCAAATACCGCCGAGTTATATAAAACGAATACGGATTCAAACATATTCATTACTTTTGCAAGGTTCAGAATCAGAACGATAATAATGGTCTGGGAAAGAGCCGGAACCGTTACATACCAGATTTTCTGCAGTCTGGATGCACCGTCAATATCCGCAGCTTCGTACAATTCCGGGTTGATACCGGACAGGGTTGCAAGAAAAATAACCGTTCCCCATCCTGTTTCCTTCCAGATATTAATCAGGAAAAAAATCGGTCTCCACCATGCCTTGTTCGCCAGGAAATAAATACCGGATCCATCCGGATCAATTATATTTAAGTCCTTTAAAATACCGTTAATCATACCTGTTGCGGAAGGACTTAACATAAGGGAGAAGATTGCCGCAACTACTGCCCAGGACATAAAGTGGGGCAGATAAATTAATGTCTGCAGGGTTTTCTTTGCCCAAAGCAGTCTCATTTCATTTAGGAATACCGCAACCAGTACGGAGGTCGCTGTTGTGAGAAGGAGCTTCAGGATACTTAAGAAAAGCGTATTTCCAAAGGAAATCCAGAACGCTCTCGTGGAAAACATTTTCTGGAAATTCGCAAGGCCCACCCACTTCGGATCACCAACGGGTTTGTAATCAAAAAATGCAAAGCGGATACCGAGCATCGGCCAGTAATACAGAATAATTACAAAAATCGCGACCGGGAGGAACATAAGATAGAATCCCCTGTGATTCCAGATATGCTTCCAGAATTTGGATGCTTTCTTTTTCTTCCAGACTTTCTGTGCTTCTTCTTTGGAATTCGCAAGACCGGTATTGATAATATCCTGAACCTGCAATTCCTGAATCGCTGCCATTGTTTCTTTCTTGCTGCCCATAGTACCTTTCCCTTTCTAAATACCCCGTTTCATGATTTGAAACTTTTCACCAAAGAAACCGTTTTCTGTTTCCCTATTGAAAAATCTCCAATCTTTCAGGTTTGGCGGTCATCCCGGAGTAGCTCCGGGATGACCTATTAGGAGTAATGATATGTTATTAATGATTCTGGAGAAGAATAATTACTTACTGTTTAAATCTTCCAATGCCTGATCTATGATGGATCCTACCGCTGCCTTGTAATCAGCAAGTGCTGCATCGATATCTCCGCCCTCTACTACGACCTTGGAAATAACTGCATTCTTTGCATCGATGATGGTACCGTTATTCTCGGTAAGAACATCGGATACAGGTGAAGGATGTGCATCCTTGCAGTGCTGTACGAAGAAGATATTACCCTGTGCGGCAAGTTCGGAAGTATTGGTAAATCCTGCATAATCGCCTACCAAAGGAGAAATCACAAGCGCAGGGTCCATTGCGTTTTTCTTCCAAAGAGTATTTTCATCGTTGGGAGACTGCTTTAAGTGGAACTCACCGTCTTTATATTCATAAGATTTTTCCTTATCGGTTCCTGCATTCAGCACAAAGCTTTCAGCCTTGGTGGACCAATGAACGTCTTCCGCACCGTAAGTCCAAAGAACCTGAATTTTTCCGCCGTCCAACATGGTATCGATAAAGGTATCGAAGATTGCCTGCTCTCTGGAATTGTCGCCGTCACCGTCATCGATGATTACCCATACAGGTGCTTCACGGTTGATGTATGAACCAACTTCTTTAATCGGCTCAAGCATAACAAGTTCGGAATCTACTTCGTTCTTAATAAGGTTATCTGTTAAAGTCTGATACCAGGTTCCTGCCCAGTAAGCAAAGGATCCTGAAGAACCTGCCTGATCATTGGAGAAGAATTTCTCACGAGCGGTCTTGGTGGAATCTGTTAAAGCTGCCGGATCGATTACACCGTCTTTGTAAGCTTTCTGTAATCTTTCGAGTGCCTTCTTGGTTGCTTCTTCCTGGAAACCGTCAACCCACTGTCCCTGATCGTTCTGATAGATTGCAGGGTAAGCATCCTGCCAGAACTCGGGAAGATAATTGATGTAAGGAGCTTCATCTGCTTTTAAGAAGCCTGCCGCATCGGTACCGTAAGTATCGTTCTTTCCGTTTCCGTCGGGATCTTCATTGGTGAATGCAAGAAGCATCTTGTAATAATCATCATATGTCTTGATATCGGAAGCATTCATTCCAACCTTGTCAAGCCATGCTTTCTTTACATATGTAACACATCCGTTTCCGTATGCGGGAGAGAATCCGTAAAGTTTTCCGTCTCTCTTTAAGCTTTCGTTGATTTCAGGTTTCTCGATTCTGCTCTGGAACTCAGCATTGTCATAAGCTTCGGTCATGTCCCAGAGAAGTCCGGTGTTTGCATACTGTGCGAACATGGATGCCGGCATGATCATTACGTCGGGATAATCCCCGCCCGCAAAAAGACGTCCTACTGCATCTACATATCCGGAATGATCTAACTGATTGATGTTTAATGCAACATCTTTTCCGGTCTTTTCCTTAATTGCTTCCTGCCACTGTTCAACGAATGCATCCTGTCTGTTGTCAAGGTTTGCGGTAAGGGTTCCGTCTACTACCATTTTGATACTGGTAAGATCGTACTCTTTTGTGGTTTCGCTTCCTGTCTGACCGGATACCACTTCGGATGAAGGTGTGCCGCCGTTGCAGGCAACAAGACTCATCGTCGTCGCTACTGCAAGAAGAATGGCTACAAGTCTCTTTTTCATTGTGTAACTCCTCCTTTTGGATCGTGTTGTGTTGTGTTGTGATATTCATTGTTGCAAAATTGTAAGCGCTTTCACTCTTTATGTAAATTCTATTCAAGTTTTCATTTCTTTGCAAGTATTTTTTTACAAAAAAATGCACATATTATCTCCGATTTTTATGTAAAAAAACAACAAAAAAGAGCGGGGACCGCTCTCTTTTCGTTTTGTGTAAAGTTCCGTTTTTCCTTATTTTATCGCGCTTATCGTCGCTTATTCACGCATCTTCTTCCGAATTGGAAGTTTCTTCCATTTTCTTTCTCATTTTTTCCAAAGCTCTGTTTGTAATTAATGCATGAAGTGCAGTCGTTCCCGTGAAACCGATTACAAAAAAAGCGGGCAACAGGTTAAAAAACCAGATACATAAGAAAGCTGTAAGACCGATACATGCAACAACAATTGCAAGGAACGGCGAATTCGCCATGGACAGGACCATCGAGACTTTCATGGCATCTTTGAATTTCAGTTCAAAGCGCGAAATCACCGCGTAAAGCATCAGATTAAAAATCAATACCACAAAGCTTGCCAGTACCAGCAAAACACGGTATACAAGCGGCACAACATTCCAACCTACCGAAAACACCACATACCAGTCGAACAGTAAAAACAAAATCAGCAGAAGCTGTACCAGCCAGAGAAGCGTGGCCTGTTTGAAATTTACTTTAAACGCATGAAAATACGCCTTAAAAACACCCGGTGCTTCTTTTCGTATAATCTTCATTCCCACGTACTGCGCCGCTGTCATCGCCGCACCGGCCGTTATTACCGGAATGCTAAACAAAACCGTCAGCAGGAATATTACAAAAAAGTCAAAGGCACTGCTCAAAAAACTGATCAAAGGCCCATCAACATCCAATAATCTCATTCTTCTTATCCCTCTGTTCACTCATTCTTCCAATGATTACAATTACTATATCTCATATAAGACTCTCTTGACAATGTTAATTTTTGGTTGTTTCATAATTTTTATGAAACCTCTTACAAGGAGCACATTATGTTAAAAGGAGCCGATTTGGAAAACGGTATGTATCGAAATCCCGTCTTATACGGTGATTACTCCGACCCGGACGTTATTCGCGTCGGGGCAGATTATTATATGGTTTCTTCCAGTTTCTGCAATGCACCGGCGCTTCCGCTTCTTCATTCAAAAGATCTGGTAAACTGGAAGGTAATAAACTACATTTGTCGAAAGATTCCCGAGGACCGATACAAAGATCCTGTTCACGGTTGCGGTGTATGGGCTCCTTCCATCCGGTATCATAAGGACGAATTCTACGTTGTATTTCCGATGCCCGACGAAGGAATTTATGTCTGCCGGTCGAAAGATCCCGCAGGGGAATGGTCTGCCCCGGTCCGAATACTGGACGGCCCCGGTTATATTGACCCCTGTCCATTCTGGGACGATAACGGAAACGCATATCTTGTTCTGGCCGTCGCTTTCTCAAGATGCGGGAAAAAATCCATTCTTCTGATTACTCCGGCGGATCCGGAAACTCTCTTTCCGTTGTCCGAACCGGTGTGTGTCTACGATGGAAACCACACCGAAAATGAAACCATAGAAGGCCCGAAACTATATAAAAGAAACGGTTTCTATTATATTTTTGCTCCTGCCGGCGGTGTAAAAGTCGGACATCAGGTGGTTTTAAGAAGCCGGTCCGTTTTCGGGCCCTATGAATACCGCATTGTTCTAAAACAGGGAAATACCGATGTAAACGGGCCTCATCAGGGTGCCTGGATTGACACTCCGAACGGAGAAGATTATTTTCTTCATTTTCAGGATGTATATGCCGGCGGGCGCATTGTTCATATGCAACCCATGATTTGGGCAGAGGACTGGCCCGTTATCGGTTCTCCGCTTCCCGGGCAGACATACGGGGAACCCGTTCTTTTTGCCAAAAAACCGAATCGGGCAACCGACATTTCTAACACGCAGACAGATTCTTCTTTCCTGCCCGATTACGATGACAGCTTTTCCGGACCGCAACTCGGACTTCAGTGGCAATGGAATGCCAATTATGAAGAAAGCTGGTATTCCTTTGGTAAAACCGGAGGTTTGCATCTGAATGCAGTTTATAAAGAGGAGGAGCGACCTCTTTGCGATGTGCGAAATCTTTTGCTTCAAAAATGGCCCGCACCGCAGTTTCAGTGCACGACCGTTATGGATTTATCCTCATTGGAAGTCGGAGAGACTGCCGGTATCGTAAGCCTTGGGGCAAACTATGCAGGGCTGGCGCTTTTTCGCGCAGCCGATGACGAATATATGCTTGTATCCGTCTGCGGGGTGCAGGATTACTCAAAAGAAGCAATTGAAAAAAGCAATAAACCGAGTTACAACTGCAAAACCTCTGTCGCAAGCGAGCAAACAGAATCGGTCGGAATCGGAAAAAACCTTTTGAAACAGGCACAATATGAAATCTTTTTTCAAACAGAAGTAAGAATCCGGGAACACAGGGACTATCTGGATCGTTTGGATTACCTCGGGCAGGAACAATGGGCCCGTCATATTCCGCAGGAGGAAATTACTTTAACTGCATTTGTAAAAGATCTTCCTTCTCCTCTTGCATCCGTTCGCATCCCGGCCACTGCAGGCAGATGGGTCGGTGTTAAATGCGGAGTCTTTTGCCATTCAAAAAACCGCAAAACCGAACCCGGCTTTGCGGTTGTAAAAAATGTTGTTTATTCCGATCTTTCCTGATGAGCATGCTGTTGCAGGCGTCACGAAACGTATTTGGCATCATGAAATGAATCTGGCATCAAAGAAACCGTTAAATTCAGGCAGAACATATTCCGCCACTTTCCTTAAGTACAAAAGAAAATCCTGATCTTTTTTACAAATCATAATGTGCAGCATGCCGACACTTTCCCCTGCCAGTCGTACACACAGGTACAGGCTGCCGTCAGGTTGCATAATCGCTTTTCCGCAACAGCACAGACCGTCCCGTACTGTTTCCGGATTGCTGTATCCGCCAACGGAATACGGGAAGCGATAATCTCCTTTCGCTGTTCTAAGGCGAATTTCCTTCTCATCCAGCGTAAAACCGGTAATAAATGCAAAAGTGTCTTCTGTTTCATACTCACCAAACAGACTGGCAATACTCGCATTATCCGAATCCGCCGGTTGCAATGCATCACTTTGCAAGTCTTTTTCAACAAATCTGAAGCTTGTTCCGCCGTCGCGAAGGAATGTTCTTTCCACCCAATCAAGAATCTGCTGTGTTCCGCCGCCTTCCGACTGTGCATCCGCAGTAACTACCGCTATCAGATTCTGCTTCGGATAGATCAAAAGATACTGACCACCCATTCCGTACATCATCCTGCCACCTTCCGGCATCATCCAGAACATGTATCCGTATCCCTCTTTTTCCGAGCGGGTTTTTCCGTTATGAACAGTGGACGTATGGAAGCTCAATGCCTCTTTTATATAGTCCTCGTATTTATGAAAAAACGCCTCATTATACGTGCTTCCATCCCGACCGGTAACGACATGCGGATAGCATTCCTTCAGGTTCTGACGATACGCCGCAAGCAGGAATTTTCCTGTCACGAGCAAATCCGTCGGATAAGCCATCATGCCGGATCCGCCATCGTCTGCGTCGAACGGATCCTTCATAAAATATGCATCTTTCGAGAATCCGATTTCATTCAGAAACACATCGCGAAGATAATCCAGCACATTTTTTCCGGACAGCCTGTTTACAAGCGCGGCAAGTACCAGGGCGGCCGATGTATCATATTGAAAAATCATCCCCGGTTTATGGTCCGGCATAGTTCGAAAGAAAGATTCCACCCAGTTTTCCTTCGGATTCTTCTTATATGTGGTCTGAGCAAAGCAGGTACGCATCATCAACATATCCCGAATTGTCATATTGCGCAGACCGGCATATGAATCGTCTTGTATTTGCGTGGAAACACATTCCGGAAAATAGTCCGCAATATGGTCTTCCATTCTGAGTTTTTCCTCACAAATCAGTGCTCCGATCGCCAGAGACGTATAGCTTTTGGCAATTGAAAACATCCGATGCATTTTACCCGCATGATAAGGCAGGTAATATTCTTCTTTAATAAGCTTACCGTCTTTTTGCACCAAAACGCAATCCATCGGAAAAGCAAATGAATCCATAATTTTCCGCCTTTCTAGAACTCAGCCGTAAGCACTTCGAGACACATTCTTCCATTGTGATACGGGCACTTCCATTCCTCCACAATCGGCTTCTTCGAAAACGGCACATTGTCGGTATCCACTTCCGAAAGCCACTCGGAGCCTTCGCGTTTGTCCACAAGATGGTCGCGAACAAATGCCCAGACGGTCATTGCCGCATTCAGATATTTATCCGTTTCTGCAGCATCTTCTTCCAGCTGTGCGCGGTTCAGAAATCCGATAATCGCTTCGCATTCCACCCACCAGATGCGCTTCGTGTCATTCACGCCGTTCTCGCACTCATTCAAAAGAGCCGTGCCGTCGAATGCCGTCTCGTAAACACATTCCGACAAAGAAAGCAAAATCGGATCCAGTTCAGCAGATATCTCAGGGTCATCCAGTAAATCCACACCTTTTTTTACAAGCCAGCTTGTCTCAATGTCGTGTCCGTAAGAATGCAGGTCAATTAAAGAATTGTAATCTTTGTCAAAGAATACTTCCTGGCGCTTCTTTTCGGTATTGTAAAAATACTTTGTGAAACGGTGCAGGATCTCAATCATTTTATCCCGGACTTTTTCCTGACGGTCCACGCGGTAAAGTTCCGTATAGGCTTCAAACACATGCAGAAGCGTATTCATGGTACGGGTTGCTTCCACGCCGTTCTCTGACAGTTCCTCGTTGCTTCGCGGTTTAAAATCGATGGTAAAGGCCTCCAGATAGCCGCCCTCGTCCGAACATTTTTCCTCTATGACATTCATCAGGGCATAAGCAAGATCCAGCGCCGCCTTGTCCCCGGAAATCTCATAATACGCGGCAAGTCCGTAGACCGCAAACGCCTGATTGTAGGTGTGCTTTTGCGTATCCGCCGGCAGGCCGTCATACGTTACCGACCAGTACACGCCGCCGTTTGCGACATCGAGCATCGCCTGTTTTAAGAAGCGGTATGCATGCGTTGCGGCATCCTTTAATTTTTCGTCCCCAAGGTACTGATACGCA
>CADCOL010000066.1 GCA_902803015.1 uncultured Lachnospiraceae bacterium
CTGATTTCCAGAAGCCCTTCCCTTATATGTTTTTCAATGGCATCCTTGAAAACCTCGTCCGGCATTTTCCCGAATTCATCGTAAAATTCCTTCGAGGTGAGTCCTCTGTTTAACCGCAATGCCAGAATCGCCGCTTCGGACATTTGATCTTCCCGGGACAATTCTTCCACTTCCTCACGGAGTGCTTTCAGCTCGTCGTAAGAGGATGCGTTCATATATTTTTCCATGGAGGAAGTATTCCGGTACCTGTAATCACGTACACCTTTTCGAAGCGACGAGGCAGAAACTCCGAATCCGGCATACTCCCCTCTCGTCCAATATGAAAGATTATGATTGCACTCAAATCCGGGCAAGGCATAATTGGAGATTTCATACTGCTCATATCCGTATTCTTTCAGAATTTCGGAAACGCCGCGATACATGCGTCTTTCCTCTTCTTCGTCCGGCAGCGGAATTCCTTCTTTTGCAAAATCCCTGCCGAAGAACTGCGTCCCCTCCTCCACAATCAGGCTGTATGCCGAAATATGTGAAGGCCTTGGATTTAGGGATGCAACGGTCCGGATGCTCTTTTCAAAGGATTCAAAAGTCTGACCGGGCACGGCATAAATTAAATCCACGTTGATATTCGTAAATCCCGCTTCCACCGCTGCTTCGTATGTTTTCAGAAAATCTTCGTATGTATGGATCCGCCCGAGTATTTTTAATTCGTTATCATTCACACTCTGCAGACCGATGCTTACTCGGTTAATGCCCATTTCACGATACCGGCGGAACTGCTCAATGTTTTTTTGTACTACCGTTCCCGGATTGACTTCAATCGTGATTTCTTTTGGTTTACATAAATAATTTGGTTGACATAATTCTTGTGGTTTACATAATCTTTTTAGTTTACATAATTTCGAATTATGTTTACATAACGCATCTTTTAGTTTACATAATATTGTTTCGATTTCATCCGGATGTAATACGGAAGGAGTTCCTCCGCCAAAGAATACCGTTGAGATTTCAAGATTATTTGTTTCCGGCTCGTCATCAAAGAACCACTCGATTTCCCGCAGTAGTTGGTTAACATAATTTCTGCGTACCTCTTCCGAATACGGGCCGGAATTAAAATCGCAATACAAACATTTTCTGACACAGAAAGGCAGATGAATGTAAACAGCCAGATTCCTTTTTCCGTTTTCCATCTTCACTCCCTCTTTGCCGGTTTGCTTATTTCCCCTCATCCAGTTTCAGTACAGACATAAATGCATCCTGCGGAATCTCGACGTTTCCGACCTGACGCATACGCTTCTTTCCTTCTTTCTGTTTTTCCAGAAGCTTCTTCTTACGCGTAATGTCACCGCCGTAGCACTTTGCAAGCACGTCCTTACGATATGCTTTGACGGTTTCGCGGGCGATGATTTTCCCGCCGACCGCTGCCTGAATCGGAATTTCGAACAGATGCCTCGGAATCTCCTCTTTCAGTTTTTCGCACATTTTTCTGCCGCGCTCGTATGCGGTATCCTTATGCACGATAAAGGAAAGCGCATCCACTTCTTCGTGATTGACCAGAATATCAAGCTTTACAAGGTCGCTTTGCTCATATCCCTTTAAATCATAGTCAAAAGACGCATAACCGCGGGAGCGCGATTTTAAAGCATCAAAGAAATCATAGATGATTTCGTTTAAGGGCAGCTCGTATTTTAAGAGCGCTCTCGTCTCTTCCATATATTCCATTCCAAGATAGCGTCCGCGCCGTTCCTGGCAAAGTTCCATAATCGATCCGATGTATTCAGTGGTTAACATAATCTCGGCACTGACCACCGGCTCTTCCATATAATCAATTTCCGAAGGATCCGGAAGGTTCGACGGATTGGTTAAATCAATCACGGTTCCGTCGGTTTTATGCACCTTGTAAATAACGCCGGGCGCCGTTGTAACAAGATCGAGATTGTACTCTCTCTCCAGTCTTTCCTGAATAATCTCCAAATGAAGGAGCCCAAGGAATCCGCAACGGAAACCGAATCCGAGCGCAATCGATGTTTCCGGTTCGTAATTAAGCGACGCATCGTTGAGCTGCAGTTTTTCAAGCGCATCGCGAAGATCCGGATATTTGGCACCGTCCGCGGGATAAACACCGCAGTAAACCATGCTCTGCACTTTCTTGTATCCCGGCAGCGCTTCCTTGCAGGGATTATTAGCATCGGTTACCGTATCACCGACCGCGGTATCTTTTACATTCTTAATGGAGGCGGTAAAATATCCAACCATTCCGGCGGAAAGCTCGTCACAGGGAATAAACTGGCCTGCGCCAAAATAACCGACCTCCACAACTTCCGCTTTCGCGCCGGTTGCCATCATAAGCACGGTACTGCCTTTTTTGATGGTACCTTCCATGATTCGCATAAAGACGATTACACCGCGATAGGAATCATAAAGCGAATCGAAAATCAGCGCCTTTAACGGAGCCTTGGGATCTCCCTTCGGAGCCGGAATTTTCTCCACAATGGCTTCCAAAACTTCATCGATTCCGATGCCGTTTTTTGCGGAAATCAAAGGGCATCCCTGCGCCTCGATTCCGATTACGTCTTCGATTTCTTCGATGACTCTCTCCGGCTCTGCGGAAGGGAGATCGATTTTATTGATTACGGGAAAAACATCGAGGTCATGATCAAGCGCCAGATACACATTGGCAAGCGTCTGTGCTTCGATTCCCTGCGCCGCATCGACAACAAGAATCGCACCGTCACAGGCCGCAAGCGAACGGCTTACCTCATAGTTAAAGTCCACATGACCCGGAGTATCGATCAGGTTGAAAATATACTCTTCTCCGTTTTTAGCCTTGTATATTGTCCGAACCGCCTGGGATTTTATCGTGATTCCGCGCTCTCTTTCAAGGTCCATGTTATCGAGAACCTGTGCCTGCATCTCACGGGATGTCAAAAGACCCGTGCTTTCGATAATGCGGTCCGCAAGTGTCGATTTGCCATGGTCGATATGCGCCACAATGCAGAAATTTCTTATTTTTGACTGATCAATATTAGACATTTATATTTTCACTCCATCACACAACAAATACGATTGTTATTTTACGACTTCCATTTCTTTTACGGTACATTCATCTTTTACTTTACTGTATTCCACATTCAAAACCGCGTCATATCCGTTTAACTTTTCAAACTCCGCATAATCAGAAACGCTTATTTTTTCGGCATCTTCGGGATAATAATAAATCCGGAAACCGAGTTTGGCCGTGGCCATTTGTACGGCATCCTTTTCGCCTAAAAGAACTTCCTGCAATTTTTCCGAATCCGCTTTCAGCTCATCTTCGGTCACCGTTTTATAAAGAACCACTCCGTAATATGCGCCCATTGCCGCATAAAATGTATCAAAGGTCGTATCCTTGTCAAAATAGTCGACATACTCGCCCCTGCTTTCGCAAATATCATAGCCTGCTCCCGGATAAACACTTTCCAAAAGTGCACTGCCTTTCTTCAATCCTTCTTCTCTTAACATAAGGCTTGCATAATTATCGGCAAACGGCTCTCTTCCGAGGGACTTAAATGCAGCTTCATAGTGAACGCTGACGGTTTCGCCCGGGTATTTCGCAGAAGAGAAATAATAGGTGTTGGAACCGTTGTTTTCTTTTTTATCCACAAACGTAAATGTATCATCATATTTTGCCAGATACTCTTTTGCCTGATCTTCCAGTGAAGGGGAACAGCCGAATAATACCGTTGCCAGCAATACAACTACTAAAGATACAGCCACTGATTTCTTTTGTTTCATTTCCGGGAATCTCCTTTTTCATTTCCATTTTTTTGATCCGTTTCAAACAATCATATCCATTATAATTCAAAAACCCTGTTTCTTTCAATGAACATATTTGCAGAAAACAGATTTTCTATTGACAAACACTGCCTTCATGAATAAAATATATAGCGTATGTGTGCATTAAAAACGTCCGTGTCCGGCTTTAATGCAATGAAACCCAAATATAAACGGAGGTGAAAAGCATTGGCTAATATCAAATCTGCGAAGAAGAGAATCCTTGTTAATCAGACTAAGGCTGACAGAAACAAAGC
>CADCOL010000067.1 GCA_902803015.1 uncultured Lachnospiraceae bacterium
ATCTGGTTAAGAGTTTTCTTATCCAGATCTTTTTTATATCTCAGTTCATGCTCCAGACTTGCCCAGAAGTCCATTGCAATCGTGCGGAGCTGTACTTCGACCTTCATCATTTCCTTGCCGTCCGAGAAAAATACGGGCGTTTCCACAATCATGTGATAGGAGCGGTATCCGTTGGCCTTCGGCGCACGGATGTAATCTTTATAGCTAATCAGCTTGATATCGTCCTGTTTTAAAAGCATGTCCGCGATTTCATAGATGTCGTCGGCAAAGTCGCAGATAACGCGAACGCCGGCGATGTCGAGAATTTCTGAGCGGACATTATCCATGGTCAGATCCAGTCCCTTGCGGTGAAGCTTGTCGATAATGCTCCTCGGGCTCTTGATTCTGGAATAGATTCCGTGAATCGGGTTGCGGGAATTACGGATTGTCAATTCGTCGTTTAATACTTCGAATTTGGTCCGGATTTCGCGGATGGCGCAATTGTATTTGGTCATCATTTCCTGCCACTCGGAGAGGGAGGAGAAAATCTCCTCCGCCTGCAGTAAGCTGTCGGCCTGCTGCAGTACTGCATTTATATCGGGGGAATTCTTTGTCGCTTTGCGCGTCATTCCTTCGTTTCTTTTTGCTGTTATGCTCATGGTGAATCACCTCGCTCACATTTTTACAATTTTATCTTAGCAAATAAGAATTAAGGAAGTATTGATATTATATGAATTTTTTATTAATTGTGTTCTTTAAAGTTCGTTTAAGGTTGCGGCTTTATACTCATGGTAAGAAAGGGAGGACATACCATGAGAGTGAATCGACTTGGGCTGGGTTGTGCGGCAGGTTTAATCGCACTCAGTACATATATGGCATTGGATACGTTTGCGATTTCGGATTCGTATCAGAATGATGCAACGATGATGAATATGGCCCTGTTTGACAGCTCGCAGGAGGCAGAGGCGGAGTATGAAAGCGAAGCGGATACAGAACGAATTGTGGATTCCTACGACGACGGTGAAAAGAGCGTGACCATATACGAATACCGCGTATACGACACGAACGTGTATGTGGCGGACGTCGTGCTTTCTTCTTCCGAGTATTTAAAGAGTGCGTTTGCGGAAGGAACCTACGGGAAAAATATCAAAGCGGCCACATCGCAAATTGCCGGGGAAAACGGAGCCGTCCTTGCCATCAACGGTGATTACTACGGGGCAAGAGAAAGAGGATATGTGATTCGAAACGGCGTATTGTACCGGGATTCGGCAGCAGGAAGCGATGTACTGTGCATCTATCCGGACGGTAAAATGGAAGTGGTTAAGGACAGCGATTACACGGCACAGGAACTTGTGGAGAAAGGCGTCTGGCAGGCATTTTCTTTCGGGCCGGGACTTCTGGAGAATGGCGAGATTACGGTTACGACACATGAAGAGGTCGGAAGAGCCATGGCAAGCAATCCGCGTACCGCAATCGGATGGGTTTCCGACAACCATTATCTCTTTGTGGTTTCCGATGGCAGAACCGGAGACAATGACGGGCTGACCCTGTATGAGCTTGCGGATTTTATGAAAAGCCTGGGAGCAGTTACGGCTTACAACATGGACGGCGGAGGATCTTCCACCATGGTATTTAATGGCGAACTGATCAACAATCCTTCCGCAGGAGGCAGACATTCCAGGGAAAGGAGTGTGAGTGACATTGTATACATCGGATAGAGTGAAAAAGAGTCAGAATAATGAGATTATCATGCGCATGCTCCTGGTGTTTGCAATCGCTGTTTTCGGCATGATTTACGAGCGATTCAGCCATGGAGTATATTCCAATTACATGATCTATGCGTTCTTTATTCCGTTCGTTTTATCGCTGATGCCCGCGGTGATTCACCGCCTGACCGGCAGGGTGAGGATTTCGGACACGGCAAAAACCCTGTGGGACTGCGGAGTGGCATTTCTGACCGTCGGATGCATTTTTCGAGGTGTTTTGGATATTTACGGAACTTCCAATGCAAAACTGGTGCTGTATCCGATTATCGGAGCGGGACTTATCCTTGCGGCAATTATTTCGGATGTTGTTTCCCGAATTGCCGTCAGGAAAGACGGAAAAGAATAGTATCGCAAAGAAATGCAAAAGAGTATACTTCCTCCGGGAAAACCGTTAAACCCCGCGTATTGCGCGGGGTTTTCTTTGGTAAGATTTCTCTGTGGAATTTTGAACGGAAATGTGTTACAATTTCAAGTTAGGAGTGTCAAACCGCACTCCGTAGACTTTCAGCATTGTATCATTCATTTATAGACGGAGTACTGTTATATGTTAGAATTACAAAACGTTTCCTATCTGGTTGACGATACCGAAGACGGCAATCAGAAGGAGATTATCAAGAATGTCAGTCTGACGATTGACAACGGTTTCGTGGCAATCACGGGACCGAACGGCGGCGGTAAGTCGACACTGGCAAAAATCATTGCCGGAATCATTACACCCACCGAAGGCCGGATTCTTTTTAACGGCGAGGACATTACGGATTTATCCATTACGGAACGTGCCAAAAAGGGAATTACCTTTGCGTTCCAGCAACCGGTTCGTTTCAAGGGACTTACCGTAAAGGATCTTCTTACGATTGCGGCGGGAAAGAGCGTTTCCTTAACCGAAGTCTGCGGATATCTTTCCGAGGTCGGACTTTGTGCGAAGGATTACATTGACCGTGAGGTGAATGCGTCCCTATCCGGCGGCGAATTAAAGCGTATCGAGATTGCAATGGCAATCGCAAGAAAGACACCGCTTACGCTTTTTGACGAGCCTGAGGCAGGCATTGATTTATGGAGTTTCCAGAACCTGATTCATGTTTTTGAAAACATCCATGAGCATGCGGGCGGTTCCATCATCATCATTTCTCACCAGGAACGAATCCTGAACATTGCAGACCGCATTATCGTAATTGCAAACGGTGAGATTAAGGACAGCGGCACGAAGGACGAAGTGCTTCCGAAGCTTCTTGCGGGCGCGGCACCGTCTCCGGTCAGCATTCAGGAAAATGCGCTCGGATGTCCGACATTACTGGACAAGATGTCGTAGGAGGTAGAACATGGCAGCAGAATTAAACGCAATACAGAAAACTCTTCTTGAGAATATTGCCGACCTTCACGAAGTGCCCACGGGCGCATACAATATCCGCTCCAACGGCGGAATGCTCGGGCGCAATACGACGGCAAATATTGATATCGTAACCAAAACAGACAAGCCGGGAATCGACATTATCATCAAACCCGGCACAAAGAACCAGAGCGTTCACATTCCGGTTATCATTACACAGACCGGTTTGAAAGAGATGGTATATAACGAATTTTTCATCGGCGAGGACAGCGACGTGGTTATCGTTGCAGGCTGCGGCATTCACAACGCAGGCGACGAAGGCAGCGAGCATTCCGGAATCCACACCTTCCATGTCGGAAAGAATGCGAAGGTAAAATATGTCGAGAAACACTACGGCATGGGCGAAGGAACGGGCGAACGCGTCATGAATCCTTCGACGGAGATTTACCTCGAAGAAGGCGCACACCTTGAGATGGAGACCATTCAGATTGAGGGCATCAACTCCACCGAACGCAAGACCTACGCAAAGGTTGAGAAGGATGCAAGCATTGTCATCAAGGAAAAAATCATGACCCACGATTTCCAGGTTGCCACAACGGACTTCAAGGCAGAACTGGTGGGCGAAAACTCAAGCGCGGACATCGTTTCGAGATCCGTTGCGAAGAATAAATCCAAACAGACCTTCAAATCCAACATCATCGGAAGCAACGCCTGCAAGGGCCATTCCGAGTGCGATGCCATTATTATGGACGAGGCAATCGTGGAAGCGATTCCGGAACTGACCGCGGCAAACATTGACGCGAGCCTGATTCACGAAGCGGCCATCGGTAAAATCGCCGGCGAGCAGTTAATTAAGCTCATGACACTCGGACTTACCGAAGAGGAAGCGGAAGCGCAGATTATCAACGGATTTTTGAAGTAAGGTACAGACAGTTATTAGAAAGGAAGTGCATATACATGACTAAAATTGACATCGTCTCCGGTTTCCTGGGAGCCGGCAAAACAACCTTCATCCAGAAGATGTTAAAGGATGCCTTCGCGGGCGA
>CADCOL010000068.1 GCA_902803015.1 uncultured Lachnospiraceae bacterium
AACCTTCCGCTGGAAGATGTCTACGTGACCGAACTTCATTCCGAGCGTAAGACGGACCCGGCACGAATCATAGAACTCTTCCAAAAGTACCGCCCTGCCGGTGAGTACTGGGACAATTACGGCACGACGGACATCAAAAAAGCGATTGAATACGCCAGGGGCGAGCGCGAGGACGATACACTCCTTGCAGCGGTCGGCTCGCTCTACATGGTCGGCGAGATCTTGCAGGGACAAGATTGTACAGAAGGCTAATCGCGAACCGATGTGACATCGCGCGGCTGAATATGATATAATATTCTTCAGTACATAAATCACCTACGCAAACGTATTTTTACGGGGGACAACAGTATGAAGCACGGATTTGTAAAAGTTGCGGCAATTGCATTTGAGGTAAAAGTGGCGGACCCCGTCACCAATGCCGAACGCCTTATCGCGGCAATCAAAGATGCCGCAGCAAACGGCGCACGCGTAATCGTAAGCCAGGAACTCGGCATCACGGGTTACACCTGTCAGGATCTCTTTTTGCAGGACGCCCTGCTTGGCGCGGCAGAAGAGGCCTTAATCCGCATCGCCGATGAAACGAAGGACGTCAATGCGCTCATTTACGTAGGCCTTCCCCTTGAAGTGGACGGCAAGCTTTACAACGTGGCAGCAGCCTTAAACAAAGGCGAAATCTTAGGCTTTATCCCGAAAAGAAATCTCCCGAATTACGGTGAATTCTACGAGAAACGTCATTTTACCGAAGGAATTCCCGAAGTTGCGGAAATCGTGTTCCGTGACCGCGTGGTTCCGTTCGGCATGAATATTTTATTCGAATCCGATGCCGTAAAAGGTCTGATCGTCGGCTGCGAGCTTTGCGAGGATGCCTGGGTGGCAAAAACACCGTCCACATCCCATGCGCTTGCGGGAGCAACCTTAATCGTCAACCTTTCCGCATCCGATGAAATCATCGGTAAGACCGAGTACCGTACCATGCTGATCAAGGCTCTTTCCGGCCGTCTGGTTTGCGGCTATGTCTATGCAACGGCAGGTGTCGGCGAATCCAGCCAGGACCTGGTATTCGGCGGACAGAATACCATCGCGGAATACGGCACGCTCCTTTCGCAGGGCAAATTATTCGGAAACGAAACCGTGTATGCGGATATTGATATTGCAAAATTAATCACAGAACGCAGAAGAATGACCTCCTTCGAAACCACTCCGGTTGCGGATTATGTGATTCTTCCGTTCGAACTTGACGAGGAACTGACGGCTCTTACAAGGACCTTCCCGAGAAGACCTTTCGTCCCCGAAGAGGAAACTTTAAAGAAAGAGCGTCTCGAGCAGATTCTTTCCATGCAGACGGAGGGCTTGAAGCAGCGCCTGCGCCATATCGGAGCAAAGAAAATCGTACTCGGCCTCTCCGGAGGCCTGGATTCCACGCTTGCGCTTTTAATCTGTGTTAAAGCATTTGAAGAACTCGGTCTTGACCCCGCGGGAATGATTACAATTACAATGCCCGGCTTCGGCACCACGGGCCGCACTTATAACAATGCCTGCGAGATGGCAAGATGCGCGAATGCAACACTTCGTGAAATTTCCATTAAGAAGGCTGTGGAAGTTCATTTTGAAGATATCGGCCAAAGCGCCGACAAGCATGATGTTACATATGAAAATTCTCAGGCCAGGGAGCGTACCCAGATTCTGATGGACATTGCCAATATGGAGAATGCCATCGTGGTCGGCACCGGCGACATGTCGGAGCTTGCGCTCGGCTGGGCAACCTATAACGGCGACCATATGTCGATGTACGGCGTGAACGCCGGCGTTCCGAAGACACTGGTCCGCCATTTGGTTCGTTTCTACAGCGAGGAAACCTCCAATGCGGCGTTAAGTGCGGTATTAAAAGATGTCCTCGATACACCGGTCAGCCCGGAACTTCTTCCGCCGAAGGACGGAGAAATCGCGCAGATTACGGAGGATCTGGTCGGCCCTTACGAGCTGCATGACTTCTTCTTATACTACATGCTCCGCTGCGGCTACACGCCCGATAAGGTATACCGCATAGCGGTTGTGACCTTCACCCGCAAGGTTGAAGGCGAGGAGTACTACGACGAGGAAACGATTAAGAAGTGGCTGAAGACCTTCTATCGCCGATTCTTCTCCCAGCAGTTCAAACGCTCCTGCCTCCCCGACGGGGTAAAAATCGGTAGCGTGGCCCTCTCTCCGAGAGGAGATCTGCGTATGCCGTCCGATGCAAGCGCAAGAATCTGGCTGGATATGCTGGAAGACATCTAAATAAACCGCAGAACCCACAAGAATTAAGCACCGCAAGCGAATACGAGGTACAATATCTAGTATTTGCCCGCGGTGCCTTTTTATGCTATAATACTTGGGACTATGGGGTAGTATGCCCTGAATGAGGTTTTATGAAGAAAAAAAGTATCAAAAGAGCAAAACAGAATATAGCCAGAGTCCTTATTGCAGTACCGACTGCTCTTGTTTTGGTGCTTTCCACTCCGGTGATTGCGCTTGCAACCCCCACCGTGAATGAAGAAGAAGTTAAGAAGAAGGAAGCCCAGGCACAGAAAGAGATTCAGGAAAACCAGCGTAAATTAAACGAAATCAATGCTCAGATGAACAATTTAAAGAGCAAGCAGGGACAGGTCCAGAATGAAATGACCGCTCTTTCCATCGAGATTTCCAACCTGATGAGCGATATCGACGTATTGGAAGCGGATATTAACGATACCGAGGACCGTATTGTCCAGGCAAGAGCGGATCTGGAGGAAGCCATCCGCAAAGAGCATGAGCAGTATGAGGCAACCAAGACGCGTATCCGTTGCATGTATGAGCAGGGTGAAGAGAACTACGTAACCCTCCTTCTGGCAGCAGGTTCCTTCGGGGAGTTCCTTGCAAATGCCGAGTACATCGAGAAGGTCTATGAGTACGACAACAAGATGCTCGAGGACTATCAGCAGATTAAGCAGGACGTGCAGGATTTAAAGGCGGAACTCGAAGAGCAGGAGCTGGAACTTCAGGCACAGAAAGACGATCTTCTTTCCGAGAAGGCGAGCCTTGACCGCAACATGAACGAGCTTCGTGCGACCAGCGCGGATTACGAGAGCCAGATTCAGCGTGCAAGAGAAGAAGCAAACGCTTACACGAATAAAATCAAAGAGCAGAACACTCTGGTAAAACAGCTTGAGAAACAGCTTGCGGACCAGAAGAAACAGGCAGTGGCAGCAGCCGCTCCCGTGGATATTCAGGGTGCGGTCGGCGGAACGGCCGTTATGACCGGAAACATTGTTTCCGCAGGTCCGAATGCCAAATTCCACGGCGCACAGTACCAGATTGACGTCGGTGTCATTACTTCCGCACCGGGTTCCCAGAAGGGTAAGGATATCTGCATGTATGCAATCCAGTTCCTCGGCAACCCTTACAAGCATGCGGGACGAAGCCTGATAACCGGTACGGACTGCTCCGGATTTACCTCTTTGGTATATGCGCATTTCGGCATTAACATTTCGCCGGGTTCCGATTACCAGTCAAAGCAGGGCAGAAGCATATCCTATGCGGAAGCAGAACCCGGAGACGTTGTGGTATATCCCGGACACGTGGCACTTTACTTAGGAAACGGAAAGGTTATTCACGCTTCCTCCACGGCAACCGGAATCAAAATTTCGAATATCAACTACCGTTCCTTTACGGACATCCGCCGCATGCTGTAAGCGGCCGGACGCACCGAAGAGAGGCACTCCCCGCGCACCGCGCGTGGTGTGTTCCCCAACAGGAACGTGGCAGAAAGTCATCATATGAGTCGTAAATTTTATATCGTATGCGGCCATTACGGATGCGGCAAATCCAATTACTCCATCAACCTTGCATTAAAACTTGCAAAGGAAGGCCGGAAAGTCATTCTGATGGATCTGGATTTGGTCAATCCCTACTTCCTTTCCTCGGGCTACAAGGACATGCTCGAAGAGAACGGAATACAGGTCATCGCTCCGATGTTTGCAAACACCAACGTGGAAACCCCTGCGTTGCCCGCGGAAATGAACTTAGTCTTTGAAACCGACAAAGACGTGGTCATGGATGTCGGCGGAGATGATGCGGGAAGCGTGGTTTTGGGCCGTTATCATGAACAATTAAACAATGTGGACTATGAGATGATTTATCTCATTAATCATTACAGAAATCTGACTGCAACACCGGAAGAGACTGCGGAAGTGTTACGCCAGATCGAAGAAGCGTCCAGATGCAAAGCGTCTGCCGTGGTTGCGAATTCCCACCTGAAACAGGAAACAACCTGGGATGTGGTCCAGAATGCAATCCCGTATGCGAAGGCGACGGCGGAGGAACTAAATCTTCCTTTGAAAGCCGTCACGATTCCTTCTGCGCTCTGCGCGGACGAAAGCGTTGCGGAAGCGATGAAAGCAAGCGACGTTCCCTGGGAACCCATCGAGATTTACGTCAAGGC
>CADCOL010000069.1 GCA_902803015.1 uncultured Lachnospiraceae bacterium
ATGTTTCGTACCCGTACTGCACACCGCAGCTTACGAACGCCAACAAACTCCCGCCATGTCGGCAAGGGTGGGTAGAGGGACTCGAACCCTCGGCCTCCAGAGCCACAATCTGGCGCGCTAGCCAACTGCGCCATACCCACCATATGCTTTTTCTTCCGAACAGAAGCCCTCGCTACGCTCGGTTAGGTTTCGGTCACCGCCCTGCACCGCTGATGCGGTTCCGGCCGTCGACCTCACCCACGAAAATCTGCTGCGCAGATTTTCTACATGCCGTTATTTTGCTTCGCAAAATTACGGCTTTCAAGTCCGATGATTTTGCTTTCGCAAAATCACGGATCAGCGTGCCCGAAGGGATTCGAACCCCCGACCCACGGCTTAGAAGGCCGTTGCTCTATCCAGCTGAGCTACGGACACAATCGGCGTAAAAACGTCGTCAACGATAGACATTATATGATAAAACGAATGTCACTGTCAACACATTTTTACGGTTTACGACAAATCAGCCGATCAATCGCCGATTTGCTCAAGGAATGACCTTGCACGGGTTGCATTCTCGGATTCAGGGAATCTTTCCACCACAAGGGTGAAGGTTTCCTTCGCATTGGCCTTATCGCCGTTTAAACGATATGCATTTGCAAGTGCAAATAATGCTTCCCCGTTTTCGATATCAAAGAATACCGCTTTCTTGTAATTCTCGATTGCGGTTGTGTAATCCATTACCTGTTCGGCATCCCTGCCGGCGTTGAAGAAATCCTGTGCCACGGTGCCGCCGACGGAGGACATCATCAGTTCGAACATCACCTTGAATTCGTCCGTCGCCTTAGTTTCCACATAATCCTCATCGATATTGGCAAGGTAGCCCGCAATGACCATGGGGTCTCTGGATTCGCCCTTATCGTATTCAATCTGTGCAAGCATCAGATTCTTGATGGCACTGTTCTCGCCTTCGCTGCTTTCGTAGGATTCGAGTTTTTGCGAGGTTTCTTCCTGCTGATTCTGAAGTTTTTCGTATTCTGCCTTCAGTTCATCCAATGAAGCAGTTTTTGTCGCCAGTTCGTCACGCACTTCCTGCAGTTCCTTCTGTACGGAACTGTCCGCAATCTTCATACGAATCGGTCCGAGTAAAAACCAGCCGATGGCAAGACCGATTATCAGACCGACTGCGATATTTAAAAACAGTCCGAACCCTTTGGGTTCTTTCGTAATCTTCGGCTGAATAATCGTATCGTTTCCGCTTTGCAGATAAACCGCATTGCCGGTTTCTTTGTCTTTGTGTTTTACCACACGGCCGTCTTCCACGCCGAGCATTTCGTTGACTTCATGCAGAAGGTGATTGGTGAGAATATTGCCGATGTCGATTTTACGGCAGGGTTCGAGTTCGCGTTTTGCACGCTCCCAATCCTCTTCACGAATGTATAAAAGTGCCAGAAGCTGGCGGGCTTTCAGTAATTTCGGATTGACATTGACCACCTTGCGAAGCTGAATCTTTGCCATATCCACGCTTCCCTGATTGCAGGAAGCCAGCGCCAGATTGTATTTGTGAATCGTGGTGTTAATGCTTTCAAGCGCCGTGGGGTTTGCCTGCACGATGCTGATATAGTCGGTTGCAATATTCTTCTCCGGCTGATAGGTCGTGGAAATTACCCACTCCGTCAGAGCCTCCACAAGCTCGCCCAACTCAAAATACACCAGTCCCAAAAGGTTTCTGGCCTGTGTGTTTACTTTATTCAGTTTCAAACATTGCCGCAGCTTTTCCTTCGCTCCGGTAAGATCCCTTACCTTAGCGCGTTCCAGACCTTCGTTGTAATACTGATTCGATAAATAAATCAGTTTCTTATAGGTCCCGACATCCGCACCGCATGCGGTACAGAAATCCTTCTCGGATAAGGCGCAGCCACACTTGTAACAGTTCATGAACTATCCTCTATTCCAATGCGGAGGACTTTTCTTCGCCCTCTTTCACCGTCTTGACGATTAAGTCAATCATATCGGCAAGGTCATGTTTTTCAATGGCATCTTCCGTATCCTGCACTTCAAGGCTGGGATGGAATTTTTTTAATTCGGTTTCAAAATCGATCATAATTCTGTCCTCTTTGGCACCGGCCAAAACGATTCATTTTATGCCAATGCGCTCAGGCGTTCTTTTACCTGCTCCATCATCTGCGTGTATTTCTCGAGTTTCGCTTTCTCTTCGTCGATTTTACTCTGCGGAGCCTTGGAAATAAAACGCTCGTTGTTTAACATTCCGTTTACTCTGGCAAGCTCGCCCTCCAAACGTTTCTGTTCCTTTTCGAGTCTTTCCTTTTCAGCTGCCAGGTCAACCAGTTCCGCAAGCGGAATGAAGATGTTTGCGTTTGCGATTACAACGGATACCGCATCATCGCCGATGCCTGCCTTGTCCGCCTGAACGTTAACTTCGGATGCGGATGCAAGCGTTGCAAAGAAGAGTTTTCCTTTTTCGAAGATATTTCTCATATCTTCTTTTTCGCTGACTACATAAACCGCAGCCTTCTTGGAAGGCGGAACATTCATGCCGGTTCTTGCGTTACGGATGCCTCTTACCGCTTCCTTCATGATTTCGATTTCTTTTTCTTCCCTGGCAAAATCTCTGTCCGCAGTAAATTCCGGCCACTTGGAAATCATGATGGACTCTTCCTCATCCTGCAATGTGCAGAAGATTTCCTCGGTAATAAACGGCATATACGGATGTAAGAGCTTGAGTGCATCGATCAAAACGGTCTTTAAGGTCCAAAGAGCCGCATTCTGAGAAGCCTTTGCGCTTTCTTCCTTTGCCCAAAGTCTGGGTTTTACCATCTC
>CADCOL010000070.1 GCA_902803015.1 uncultured Lachnospiraceae bacterium
AACCTGATTGCAAAGGCTGCCTGTGCATTTGTATTCCCGTGGCTTCTTTGCATCCTTTACTGTGCCCTGCGTGGGACATCTTTCTTTGGATTGTACACGCCGGCGGCAACGAATAACGACTGTCTGTTTTATTACAAACTCGTGGAAGGAATCACCTCATTCGGTCTTCCGAAGGGATATTTCGGATTTAACGAGTCCCATGCTCCGAGCGGAACGCTGGCGGCCTGGAGTCCGGTCATTTATCTTCCCTGGGTCATCTGGGGTAAAATCTTCGGCTGGAAATTCGCATCCGTAATCGTAAGCAATCTGTTCTATCTTTCTGCGACGCTTTGCGGATCGGTTTTGATGATTCGTCCGAAATGGAAGAACCTCGGAATCTTCTTTGCCATGCTTTTGTGCTTCCCCGGCATTCCGATTCATCTTCTGAATGCGCTTCCGGAAACCGTGATTGCATGCTTTATGATTCTGTTCTTTGCCTGTGCGTTAAGGGCGGTACAGGAAAGCGAAAGCAAAAATCTTGCGTATATTATCGTAATGTTTGCCTGCGGCGTGCTCCTTACCTGGATGCGCCCGTACATGGTGGTACTGCTTTTCCTTCCGGGATTTCTGCTTCGGAAGAAGAAAGCGGCGGCGATTCTGACCACGGTTCTTACCGCGGCACTGGCGCTTGGCGGAAACTTCTTTCTGGGGCACTATTTTACCTGTGAATACTTTGAGCCGCTTTACGATACGACAGCAATTAAAATGGCGCTGTCGGGTAAAATCATCGATGCGGCACGTTACGCAAAGAATACGGTCGGCTGGGTGCTGCCCGGAATCTTCGATTATATCGGCAGAGCATTCGGAATGGGACTGACTGCCGGAACGCAGTACGTTGTGGCGCTCTTTTCCATGGCGGCGCTCTTCATTTTGGGATTATCCAACCGCACGGGCAAATACGGAAAGGAAAAGGCCGTAAACCTGACTTTTGCCGGAACCGTGTTTTTACTCTTTGTTGCAATTGTTTTGTTCCTGCAGAAGGCAAACGAAGGCGGCAGGCATTTCTGGGTTTTTGCCGTTGCGGGAATTTTCCTTCTTTGCTTTAACGAGTGGGGCTTAAAGAGCATCATCGAAAACGGAATCCTGCTTTTGATGCTGGTGATTTTCCTTCTTCGCGGATCTTTGGTACCCACGGACTATGATATTCCGGCTTCGAACCCGAAGCTTGCCGAAGAAGTTGCAAACTGGGAAAGTGTTTTTGAAAAGAAGGGTGTTAAGGTCAGTGATACGGCCGGATATGAGAATACGCTAATCTGGGTTTTAACGGATATGAAAGACGGTGAATCGACGGTTACCGCCTTCGGCGAACTCTTTGCACTGCCGAAGGGAATGGGCATTAACTGCTGCCTGCATGATTACACGGTCTCGAATATCGATTCCTTAAAATGCGCGTATCTTGCGACCGTTTCAGGCGGTGAAATCGACAAACTCTGTGCCGAAAGGAATTTTGAGGAAATCGGACGCTCGGCGGACGTGGTGATTTACAGGACGAAATAACAGTCTTTTTGTGAAAGGATTAAAACAAGAATATGTGGCGCGGATGCGCCCTGATATGATACAATTGACGGATGCGGGAGGGAATGATTATGGCTGAGCATGTAAAGATTATGATGACGGAAGAAGAAGTCGACCGAAAGATTCAGGAAATCGGAATCTTAATCAGCAAGGATTACGAAGGGAAAGATGTGCACCTGATTTGCATTTTAAAAGGCGCAAGCTTCTTTGCCTGTGAACTTGCAAAGCGTATTACGGTCCCTGTGACCATAGATTTTATGTCGGTATCCAGTTACGGCGGCGGTACCGAATCGAGCGGACATGTTAAAATCATTAAGGATCTCGACATGCCCATTGAGGGAAAGAATGTTATCGTAGTGGAGGATATCATTGATTCCGGAAGAACGTTAAGTCATTTAATGGATCTTTTAAAAAGCCGGAATCCGGAGAGCGTTGCACTCTGTGCACTTCTCGATAAACCGGAGCGCCGCGTGGTGGAAGTGGATGTCAAATATGTCGGCTTCCAGGTGCCGGATCTCTTCGTGGTAGGGTACGGACTGGATTACGATCAGAAGTACAGAAATCTGCCCTATATCGGAGTTGTGGAATTCGACGATTAATGCGTCGGGGGGAATGAGATTCAGAAAGGAAACTGGTAAGTGGAAAAGAAAGGAAGCGGCCTCGGTCTTGTATTCGTGCTGATTATAATCCTTTTGATTGTGGGAATTATCATAAGCACAATGGATTTTACCAAGAATACGTATACCAGAGGCAAATTGGAAGAGGATATCGCAAACGGAGAAGTGGTGAAGGTAACCGTAAACCAGCGTCAGAACTCCAACGGCGGTTCCGTATTGGTGGAAAAGAAAAACGGAGAGGAAAAAACGCTTTACGTAACCGATGTTACGAAAGCAACGGAATTCTTACGTGAGCAGGGACTCGATCCTTACGTCGGAGAAGTTCCGAAGGACAACTGGTTCTTAAATCAGCTGCTGCCGATGCTGGTGGTTGCGGGCGTATGCCTTCTGTTCTTCTTCTTAATGATTAACGCACAGAATGCGGCAATGAACAGCGGCCCGACTTCGAAGATGATGAATTTCGGAAAGAGCCGTGCAAAGATGATTAAGGAAAACAAGTACCGCCTTTCCGACGTTGCGGGATTAAAGGAAGAAAAAGCGGATCTGGAAGAAATCATTCTGTTTTTGAAGAATCCGGACGACTTTACAAAGGTCGGAGCAAGAATTCCCAAGGGCGTATTGCTCGACGGACCTCCGGGTACCGGTAAAACCCTTCTTGCCAAGGCAATTGCAGGCGAAGCGGGCGTACCGTTCTACAGCATTTCCGGTTCGGATTTCGTGGAAATGTATGTCGGCGTCGGCGCATCCAGAGTAAGAGACCTCTTTGAGGAAGCAAGCATTCACAAACCCTGCATCATTTTTATCGATGAAATCGATGCGGTTGCAAGACGAAGAGGAACGGGCCTGGGCGGCGGCCATGACGAAAAGGAACAGACCTTAAACCAGCTGCTTGTGGAAATGGACGGATTTACCGAGAATGCCGGAATTATCGTGCTTGCGGCAACCAACCGTGTGGATATTTTAGACCCGGCCATCCTTCGTCCGGGACGATTTGACCGTAAAATCATGATCGGTAATCCCGATGTACAGGGCAGAGAAGAGATTCTTGCCGTGCATTCGAAGAACAAGCCGTTAAGCGACGAAGTAAACTTAAAGCAGATTGCGCAGACGACCGCAGGATTTTCCGGTGCGGATCTGGAGAACCTCTTAAATGAGTCCGCCATCCTTGCGGCGAAGGAAAAGAGAGTCTTTATTACGCAGCAGGATATCAATAATTCGATGATTAAAGTCGGAATCGGTACCGAGAAGAAGAGCCGTGTCGTTTCTGAGAAGGAACGTAAAATCACCGCATACCATGAAGCAGGACACGCGATTCTTTTCCATGTTCTTCCGGATATGGACCCGGTTTATACGATTTCCATCATTCCGACCGGCAGCACGGCAGCAGGCTATACCATGCCGTTACCCGAAAACGACGGAATGTTCCATACGAAGAACGAAATGGAACAGCATATCATGGTTTCCTTAGGCGGAAGAATTGCCGAGGAATTGATTTTCGGCGATATTACGACCGGCGCGTCAAGCGATATCAAGTCCGCGACCAATGTGGCAAGAAACATGGTAACACGCTTCGGTATGTCGGATAAGCTCGGCACCATTAATTACGATGCGGACGGCGATGAAGTATTCATCGGCCGCGATCTGGCAAAGAACCGCCCTTACAGCGAAAAGGTGGCAGGAGAGATTGACGAGGAAGTAAAACGCATCGTTTCCGAAAGCTACGAAAAGGCTACGGCCATCATTCAGGAGAATATGGATGTGCTTCATAAGACGGCTGCGCTGCTCCTTGAGAAGGAAAGAGTGACCAGGGAGGAATTCGAGGCACTCTTCGAGGCTGAGCCGAAAACGGTGTGACGAATCCCGGTTTGAGTGGAATGGGCACAAAAGTGTACAAGTTGCACAATGAACACCTAAAAGAATTATGAATTTTGTGTATTCTATCTGTTGAAAAAGGGGTTGCGTGTTGTTATACTTCTTTACGTAACCCCCCAATACATTATAGTTTTTTGCTATACCCCATAAGAAGAAATACCTTCTCTAAAAAGAACAGTACATCAGATGGCTGTTCTTTTTACTTTCTATCGGGAAAATCCCCTCAATTCTTGAATTAATCCACAAGATATAGTACAATATCCATGTATGAGCGCAATAATTGGGAGGCCGTTTACGTGAACATAGCCCAGAGTATAGAAATTGAAAAAAGAATGCATTATATTTCGGGCATGCGGCCGATTCTGAACAAACGCGCACTGTTCTCCGATACCTCCTCGAGTTTCGTGACTCCGTCCGAGCCGAATCCGGGAGATCCCGTCTATATTCGTTTCCGAACCGGAAAAAACAACGTGGATCTGGTCAATTTAATAAAGGACGGCGAGGCCGTCACCATGAAGAAGTGTGACAGTGACGACTATTTTGATTTTTACCAGTGCGAACTGGTAATGACCGAGGAAACGCTCGAGTATTATTTTGAAATCAAAGT
>CADCOL010000071.1 GCA_902803015.1 uncultured Lachnospiraceae bacterium
CCGTAAAATGGCCAAGACCGACCACCGCGACAAACTCGGAACCTTCGGATTATCGTTGTCGCACATTTAAATGATCTCGAAATCAAAGCCCCCGGTTCTCCCGGGGGCTTTTTGCTTAATACTCACTCTCATTCATCTTCGCAAGTTTTGCGGCCTGGTCGGCTGCGATGCAGGCATCGATGATTTCCTGGATGTCTCCGTTCATGATTTTATCCAGCTTGTAAAGCGTCAGACCGATTCTGTGGTCGGTCACGCGCCCCTGCGGGAAGTTGTAGGTACGGATTTTTTCGCTTCGGTCACCGGTTCCGACCTGGGAACGACGAAGGTCCGCTTCCGCATCGTGCTTCTTCTGCTGCTCAAGGTCATAGAGTTTTGCACGAAGCAGGGCAAATGCCTTGGCTTTATTCTGAATCTGCGATTTTTCGGTCTGGGAATAAATGACGATTCCGGTCGGCATATGGGTTAAACGCACCGCGGAGTCCGTCGTATTGACACACTGACCGCCGCAGCCCGATGCACGCATGACATCGATACGGATATCGTTATCGTTGATTTCCACTTCCACTTCTTCCGCCTCGGGCATTACTGCTACGCTGGCCGTGGAAGTATGGATTCTTCCGCCCGCTTCCGTTTCCGGAACACGCTGAACGCGATGTACGCCGCTTTCGTATTTCATAACGGAATAGGCGCCCTGTCCGGTAATCATAAATTCCACTTCCTTCATACCGCCGATTCCGGTTTCGTCCGCGTTAATCGTTTCAATTCTCCAATGATGGGTTTCGGAAAAATGCACATACATTCTGTAAAGTTCGGCCGCGAAAAGTGCCGCTTCATCTCCGCCCGCACCCGCACGGATTTCCACGATTACGTTCTTGTCATCGTTCGGATCCTTCGGAAGGAGAAGAATCTTTAACTCCTGCTCCAGGCGCTCCACGTTCTTCTTCGCATCGGAGAGTTCTTCCTTGAGCATTTCACGCATTTCTTCATCCGACTCGGATTCAAGCATCGACAGGCTGTCCTCGATGTCCTGTTTGGACTTTTTGTAGGACGTATACGCCTCCACAATGGGGGCTAAATTGCTCTGTTCCTTCATCAGGTCACGAAAACGCTTCTGATCGTCCGTCACACCCGGGGACTGAAGCTCATTCATAACGTCTTCGTAACGGTTTAATAAATCTTCCAGTTTGTCAAACATACTCTACCTCTGTTCTGCGTACCAGGCCTTCACCACACGGTCAAAACCTGCCAAATCTTTGATGCACAAGACATCTTTATATCCTTCTTTGTTTAAAAGTTCCAACACGGCATCCTTCTGATCGTACCCGATTTCGAAGAATATATATCCGCCGCGTTTTAAATACTCTTTGCAACGGGAAGCCAGAACTTTGTAAAAATCAAGTCCGTCCGTCCCTCCGTCCAAAGCACGTCTGGGCTCATAGTCCTTCACTTCAGGCTCCAGCGTTCCGATTATCGCCGAGGGAATGTATGGCGGATTCGATACAATCAGGTCATACTTTCCTTCCACGTTTTCAAACAGATTCGAAACCCTGAAATCCGCTTTCAAACCCAGCCTTTCGGCATTCCTTGCGGCCAGTTCGATGCTTTTTTCATCCAGATCCACACCGGTTCCGCTGCAGTCATTGCTGTACTTCAGTAACGATAACAGAATACATCCCGTGCCGCAACATAAATCAAGAATCTCCATACCGTCATGAACTTCCTTCATGGCTTCCTCGACAAGCGTTTCCGTATCCTGTCTCGGAATCAGTGTATCCGGCGCCGTTTCAAATTTCAGGCCCATGAATTCCTGCTCATTCGTAATGTACTGAAGCGGTTCCCTCTTACAACGTCTTTCAAGAAGTTCCCGGAACCGTGCTTCGTCCTCATCGCTTACTTCACGCTCCGGATGAGCCAAAAGCGTATTCCGGTCCGTTCCGCAAACATATTCCAAAAGAAGCCTTGCATCCAGCCCGGCTTCTTTTACTCCGTTGTTTTCAAGGAGCCTTACTGCCTCCCTGTAACAATCCGCATATTTCATTGCTAATCCTCGTTTTCGGTCTCTTCGGTAGTCTCTGCGCTTAAATCCTCTTCACTGAAACGGATTTCGGCATGCGCATCACGGCTGTCGGATTCCACATCCGCCATGAGTGCTTCCATCGTCTCGGTATCCATTTCCTCATCTTCGTCATCGAGCCAGCCGATTTCATCGCCGCTCGGAACATAATCGAAATTCTCTTTTAAATACTGCTGCCAGTCAAATACGGCTTCCACCGCACGGATAGCCACTTCTGCCATTTCCTCGTCCGGTTCTTTGGTGGTCAGGGACTGTAAAAGCAGACCGGGTGCGGAAAGAATTCTGGTAAGCCAGTTATCGTACCGTCCCATCAGTCTTAATACTTCATAGGAAATGCCCGCAATCACGGGAATCAGCATCAGGCGGATTCCAAGTCTTAAGAAAGCGGAATCCACACGGATAAAGAAGAACAGGACAATCGAAATCATCATGATAAAGAGAATGAAGCTCGTTCCGCATCTTCTGTGACGGCGGGAAGAACGCATGACATTCTTGACATTCAATGCCTTGCCGCTTTCCACGCAATTGATGCATTTATGCTCCGCGCCGTGATACATAAAAGTTCTGCGGATTTCCTTGGATAAAGAAATCACCAGAATGTATCCGATAAAAATCGCAATTCTGAAAAGTCCCTCTGCAATCGCAATTAAGGAAGCATTGGCGATAAAACGCTCCAGTACATAATGAGAGAACAACGCAGGCACCACGAAGAACAATCCCACCGCCATTGCAATGGCCAAAAGAATTGTGAATCCTGTCATAATGCTCTCTGCCTTGTTTCCGAACAGTTTTGTCATGAACTTGTCGAAGCCGGTTTCCTTCTCGTCTTCCTCTTCATAGAAATCCGAAGAAAGAGAAAGTGTCTTCATTCCGAGTTCCAGGGAATCGACGAATGCAACAATACCGCGTACAAAAGGAACCTTCATGATTCCCTTCTCCATATTGCCGCTCTTGCAGTCTCCGGTCACAACCTCAATCTGATGATTGGGTTTTCTGACAGCAACCGCATAACGGTCGTTTCCGCGCATCATGATTCCTTCCATTACGGCCTGTCCGCCGATGCCCGAATATTTGACTTTTCTTTTTTTCTTTTTTACAGACTTTACATCCTTCTTAGCACTTGCCATGAACGGTTTTCCTTATCCAAAACAATACGATATACAAGAAAAAAGGCTGAAGCGATGCTCCAACCTTGTTTTTTCTTATTTGCTTTCTACGCCGTACTTCTTGTTGAACTTATCAATACGTCCTCTTGCGGCTGCAGCCTTCTGCTGACCGGTGTAGAATGAATGGCACTTGGAGCAAACTTCTACGTGAATCTCTTTCTTGGTTGAACCGGTTACAAATGTATTACCGCAGTTGCAGGTAACGGTCGCCTGATAGTACTCAGGATGGATTCCTTCTCTCATTTCATTTCACCTCTCTATGTGTTAAAACCATATTTGCTTTTTCGACAGCTTGTTTATTATATCATGCCGATTATCTCAACGCAAGCATAAATTTTAGAGCCATTTGGTCTTCTTTAACATATCCACGAATTCACGGTTATTGCGGGTTCTGGAGAACAAATCGATTACCTTGTCCGCCGCTTCCTCGGGCTTCATTCCGTTGAAGGCCTTGCGCATGATATTGATGGCTTCGAGTTCATCGGGTGTAAGAAGCAAATCCTCTCTTCTGGTACCGGATTTCGGAATGTCAATGGCCGGAAACACTCTCTTTTCGGAAAGCTTACGGTCAAGAACCATTTCCATGTTACCGGTTCCCTTAAATTCCTCGTATACTACGTCGTCCATTTTCGAACCGGTATCCACAAGTGCCGTTGCAAGAATCGTAAGGCTTCCGCCCTCTCTCATGTTTCTTGCTGCACCGAAGAAACGCTTCGGCATGTGAAGTGCCGCGGGATCGAGACCACCGGATAAAGTACGTCCGCTGGGCGGGATAACCTGGTTGTATGCTCTTGTCAGTCTGGTGATACTGTCGAGAAGAATGATAACATCCTTCTTATGCTCCACGAGTCTCTTTGCACGCTCGATTACCATTTCCGCAACACGTTTGTGGTGTTCCGGAGTCTCATCAAATGTGGAATAGATGACTTCTACATTCGGTCCCATGATGGCTTCCTTAATGTCGGTAACTTCCTCGGGACGCTCATCGATTAAGAGAATAATCATGTGCATGTCGGGATTGGAATGCTTAACGCATTTGGCAACCGCCTTAAGAAGTGTCGTTTTACCGGCTTTCGGAGGAGATACGATCATACCTCTCTGTCCTTTTCCGACGGGCGACATCAAATCCATGATACGCATGGAAACCGGTGCTCCCGGAATATCCAGATGAATCTTTTCATCCGGGAAAATCGGAGTCATGTTCTCAAAACTGTAGCGGTGTGCAATCTGATCGGGCGAAAGGCCGTTAATTTTCTTTACATATAAAAGAGCGGAAAACTTTTCGGTCGGAAGCTTAATCTTGGTGTTTCCTTCGATAATGTCACCGGTCTTGATTCCGAATCGTTTTACCTGCGCCGGTGCCACATATACATCATTGGAACCCGGCAGATAATTCTCGCTGCGGATAAATCCGAATCCGTCCGGCATTACCTCGATAATTCCGCTGACCGTAATATTGCTGTCAAGCGCTGCAATTTCTTCCTCGTCAAGGAATTCCTTTCTCTCTTCCTGCATGCGTCTTTCCGGCTTTTCCGGTACCGTGAACCTCGGTTGATCGCCGATTCTTCTTTCCTCAGCGTTTTTTTCCGCTGCCGCTTTTTCCTGGGCAGGTTTTTCCGCAGGTTTTCTTTCCTCGGTTGCTTTTACTGCCGGTGCTGCCTTCACGGCCGGTGCCGCGGGAGCCGCCGACTTTGCCGCCTGCTGTTTCTTTTCTTCGGCCACGAGAATATCAACAAGTTCTTCCTTTTTCATGGAAGTATACCCTTTCACGCCGATTTCCTTCACAATTGCCCGAAGTGACGATAAACTGAGTGTTTCGTATTTTTCTCGCATAAACTTTACCCCTTTTGCTTTCCTTTCATTCACTTTTTATAAAGTTCCAAAAACGGGAGTTCTACCAAGATTGGGCGCTTTAAGCGCTTACTGCGGTAACAATGATTTAAAGATACTCTTGCGTTTCACAAGCAATGTAATTATACATCAGGATTTGAAAAATGAAAAGGGGGAGATTGAAAATCATTCAATTTCGGTTATAATCTTTATGTATTAGATAACGAAACCGAAACGAAACAAGGAGAACATCATGACAAACGCCGAAAAAGCACTGCAGTTGCATGAAGAATGGAACGGCAAATTAAATACAACTTCCAAAGTAAAGGTAAGCACGAGAGAGGATCTGGCACTCGCATACACCCCCGGTGTGGCGGAACCCTGTAAGGTAATTGCCGAAGATCCCGAAAAAGCATATGTATACACCATGAAAGCAAATACCGTCGCAGTCGTATCCGACGGAAGCGCCGTTTTAGGTCTTGGAAACATCGGACCGTATGCCGCTATGCCGGTTATGGAAGGCAAGGCCGTTTTATTTAAGGAATTCGGCGGAGTCAACGCCGTTCCCATCTGCCTCGATACCCAGGATACCGAAGAAATCATCAAGGCGGTAAAATATTTAGCTCCCGGATTCGGCGGCATCAATCTGGAAGACATCTCCGCTCCCCGCTGCTTTGAAATCGAGGAACGCTTAAAGGAAATGCTGGACATCCCCGTTTTCCATGACGACCAGCACGGAACCGCCATCGTTGTTCTGGCAGGTTTAATCAATGCATTAAAGGTAACCGGCAAGCAGAAAGAAAACTGCAAGGTAGTCGTAAACGGCGCGGGAAGTGCCGGAATCGCCATCACAAAACTGCTTTTACGCTACGGATTCAAAAATGTGGTTATGTGCGATAAATCCGGTATTCTGGACGCTTCCAGCGAGGGCTTAAACTGGATGCAGCAGAAAATGATGGAAGTGACCAACTTAAATCACGAGACCGGAAAACTTGCGGACGCATTAAAGGGAGCCGATGTATTCGTCGGCGTATCCGCACCGAATCTGGTATCTCCCGAAATGGTTTCTTCCATGAACAAGGATGCCATTCTCTTTGCCATGGCCAATCCCGTTCCGGAAATCATGCCGGATGTGGCAAAAGCTGCAGGTGCCAGAGTAGTCGGTACCGGCCGAAGCGATTTTCCGAATCAGGTAAACAATGTCATCGCATTCCCCGGCATCTTCAAGGGTGCCCTGGAAGGACGCGCAAAACAGATTACGGAGGAAATGAA
>CADCOL010000072.1 GCA_902803015.1 uncultured Lachnospiraceae bacterium
ACCCAGAGCATACACATCCGGATTGTTCAGGTAATTAATCGCATACTGCACATTCCCGAAGGTTTCCCCCGGAATATTCAGTCGCTTCGGTCTCCACGCACCGGTTCCGATAAAAACGGATTTATATCCGTCATTTAACAGATCCTGAATGCTGACGGAACCGCCCACACCGAAGTTCGGCCGAAACAGAATTCCCATACGTTTCATTTTTTCAAAATAACGATCCAGATTCTGCTTCGGAAGCCGGAATTCCGGAATGCCGTAACGCATGATTCCGCCGATTTTGTCTCGGGTTTCGAAGACCGTAATCCTGTACCCTTTCTGTGCCAGCAAAAGAGCAATCGTAATTCCCGCAGGACCGGCTCCGATTACGGCAACCTTCATACCGTTTTTCGGCGCCATTTCTTCCTCGATTCTTTCGAAGCAGGAATCAGAAATGTAATTCTCGATGGCAGAGATGTGAACAGGATTTTCCTTGATTCCGCGCACACAATGTCCTTCGCACTGTGCCTCATGATTGCATACCAGTGAACAAATCATGGAAAGCGGATTGTTCCCGTACAGCATGTTTGCCGCTTCCAGGGTTTCCCCCTCTTTCAGCATACGAATCATGTCCGGAATACGGGTATGTATCGGACATCCTTCCATGCAACGCGGATTTTTACATTGCAAACATCTGTTAGCTTCTTCTAAAACATGAACTGACATAATTTCGGTTATCTCTGTACTCGTCCGGATGCGTCACCGCCTGCAAGTTTCTTGACTTCATCAACACCAACCATGTTAAAATCACCTTCGATGGAGTGCTTTAAGCAGCTTGCGGCAACTGCAAATTCGATGGTCGCCTGGGGTTCGTAATTATTTACACATGCATAAATCAATCCGCCCCCGAAGGAATCGCCGCCGCCCACACGGTCAACGATATGCATTTTATATGTTTTGGAGAAATAAGCCTGTCCGTCTGTATAAAGCATTGCGGACCAGTTGTTGTCGTTTGCGGAAAGGGACTCTCTTAAAGTAATGGCAACTTTGGAGAAATGGAAAGTATCCGCAAGTTTCTTGGCTACTTCGATATAACCTTCTTTATTCACCTTACCGGTAGTAACATCCGTGTCGCTTGCCTTGATGCCAAAAACATCGCTTGCATCTTCTTCGTTTGCGATGCAGACATCCACATACTGGCAGAGTTCGCTCATTATCTCTCCGGCTTTTTCCTTACTCCAGAGTTTGTTACGATAATTCAAATCACAGCTGACGGTAATGTTTCTCTCCTTCGCCGCCTTGCATGCCTCAACGCAGATTTTCGCCACATTGTCACCGAGTGCCGGAGTAATTCCGGTAAAATGGAACCATTCCACACCTTCAAAAATCTTATTCCAATCAAAATCATCCGTCGTGGCGGTTGCAATGGAAGAACCTGCACGATCGTAGATTACTTTGGACGGTCTCTGGCTTGCGCCCTTTTCCAGGTAATAGATTCCGACTCTGTCGCCGCCTCGGGTAATAAAGGAAGTATCCACGCCAAAACGTCTTAAAGAATTTACTCCTGCCTGACCGATTTCATGCTTGGGAAGCTTTGTTACAAAAGCGGCATCCAATCCGTAGTTTGCCAGGGATACCGCAACATTGGCTTCTCCTCCGCCGTAAGTTGCGCCATATTTTTCCGCCTGTACGAAACGATAATATCCTTCCGGAGCCAGACGAAGCATAATCTCACCAAAAGTTACAATTTTACCTGCCATAGTTTTCTGTCCTCACTTTTTTCAACTGATATTTCGCGCTTACAATTTATCTTTTGCTCTTACTCTTTTACTTATTTACCAGATGAATTGCGAAACCGCCGATTTCACCTTCCAAATAAACAACGGACATTCTTCCGTCCGAATCGTATTTCGCAGTCTCCATATTGAATTTGTAACCGCGTCTTCCCAGGTGATATACCGCTCTGTCCACATTGGTGGTGGCAATTGCGATATGTCCGCATTTTCCGAGATACGGCTGTTTCATCACTTCAATCAGGCTTCCCGCAAAAATGGAGCTGTTTCCGACTTTGGACTCTACTCCCAGCAAATCGGAAAATTTGCCTGCGACCTCTGCGGATTCACTCTCGTTTTCCGCATTGATGCCGATATGCTTAATGCTGAAATTCAGCATTGTATCAACCGCCTGTTTCGTCATTGCTTCAATCTTGTCAAACGCACCTGCCTTAATCAGATCGGATTTCACCATCCAGGTTCCTCCGCATGCGATGATTTTCTTAAAGCCCAAATATTCATTGATATTCTTTTCGCTGATTCCACCGGTCGGCATGAATTTCATCTGTGTGTACGGTGCGCTCATTGCCTTAATCATCGGAAGTCCACCCGCTGCCTCCGCAGGGAAAAATTTCACCACTTCCAGTCCGCATGCAATTGCCTGCTCCACATCCGAAGGATTTGCGCATCCGGGTGTTACGGGGATATTTTTGGAAACACAGTATTTTACAACTTCCGGATTCAGGCCGGGGCTGACAATAAATTTTGCGCCGGCATTTACTGCACGATCTACCTGTTCCGTGGTAAGAACGGTACCCGCGCCTACAAGCATATCCGGAAATTCGCCGGCCATAATCCGAATGGCTTCTTCGGCTGCTGCTGTACGAAAAGTAACTTCCGCGCAGGGAAGTCCTCCTTTAATCAAAGCTTCTGCCAAAGGTCTGGCATCTTTTGCATCATCCAATGCAATTACCGGTACAATACCGATTCTGTAAATCTGTTCTAATATTTCATTCATGATATTTTCGTTTCCTTCTTTCAGTGATTTCGGTTTAATCCGGTTACGGCTGCTTTCCGATGTAAGCAAGAATTCCACCGTCAACATAGAGGATGTGTCCGTTTACGAAATTCGATGCATCGGATGCCAGGAACAATGCGGGACCCTGTAAGTCTTCCGGGGTTCCCCAGCGGGCTGCCGGAGTCTTCGCAATAATAAAGCTGTCAAACGGATGACGGGAACCGTCTGCCTGACGTTCTCTTAAAGGAGCCGTCTGCGGAGTTGCAATATAGCCCGGTCCGATACCGTTACACTGAATATTGTATTCGCCGTACTCGGAGCATATATTTCTGGTAAGCATCTTCAAACCGCCTTTTGCGGCTGCATAAGCACTTACGGTTTCACGTCCGAGCTCGCTCATCATGGAGCAGATGTTAATAATTTTACCGTGTCCCTTTTCAATCATTCCGGGAATAAACGCTTTGGAAACGATGAAGGGGGCATTCAAATCAACATCAACCACCTTGCGAAAATCTTCCGCACTCATTTCCGTCATCGGAATTCTCTTGATGATTCCGGCATTGTTTACAAGAATATCAATTCCGCCGAATTTTTCCTTGATGTCAGCAGCCATTTTCTGTACTGCTTCTTCATCGGTCACGTCACATACATAACCGGTTGCATCGATTCCCTTTTCCTTATAGGAATCCAGTGCCTTATTCTTTGTTTCTTCATCCAGGCAGTTGAAAATGATTTTTGCTCCTGCTGCCGCATAGCTTTCCGCAATCGCAAATCCGATTCCGTATACTGCGCCGGTGATTAATGCTACTTTTCCTTCCAGTGAAAACTGTTTTAACATGTCCATGGTATTTCTCCCTTTTTACTGCATTTGCAGTTCTTTCTGCTTTTTTCTGTTTGCGCTTACAATGAATTGTTTCAGATTACAGAAGATCTTTCATGTCAACTCCGTCCATATCGTCGAAGTCCTGATTCTCTCCTACCATTCCCCAGATAAAGGTATAGTTCTGGGAACCGCTGCCCGAATGAATGGACCAGCTCGGACTGATTACCGCCTGTTCGTTACGAACCACGATATGACGTGTTTCTGTGGGTTCTCCCATATAATGCATTACAAAACCGTTCTGCGGAACTTCGAAATACAGATACACTTCCATTCTGCGGTCATGTGTGTGACAGGGCATCGTATTCCATACACTGCCGGGTTCCAAATGAGTCATGCCCATTTCCAGCTGGCAGCTTTCCACCTGACCGGGAAGAATGTATTTGCAAATGGTTCTGTGATTGGACTCTTCCAGACATCCCAGCTCCACTTTGTTCTTATCGTGAATAATGACAACCCCTTCTTCCTCCGTTCCGTTCGGCTTTATCAAAACGGTCGGATAGGTCGTATGAGCAGGAGCGGAGTTGATGTAGAATTTCGCAGGATTTGCAGAAGAATCGCTTACAAAAGAAATCTCCTTTGCGCCCATTCCGATATACATTCCTTCACGATGCGCCACATTGTAAACCTTCCCGTCCACGGTAATCTTTCCGTTTCCACCGATGTTGATAACACCCATCTCACGTCTCTGTAAGAAATATTCCGCTCTGAGTTCATCGCCTGCTTCCAGCTTTAACTCTTTGGAAACCGGCATTGCGGAACCCGTAATGATTCGGTCAATATGGCTGTAAACCAGATAAATTTCATCGGGATAAAACACCTTCTCGATTAAGAATTCCTCTCTGAGTCTCTTGGTATCGTAGTACTTTACATCCTTCGGTGATGCTGCAGTTCTTAATTCCATTTTAAAAACCTCCTTGGTTAATATAGAGTGATATTTAGCGATTACTTCCTAGATATAAAATCCGGATGATTCCAAAAACGTTTTCTTCGAAAACTTCTTCGCCTCGTCCGGGCTTAATTCCTTTGCATAATATTCCCGCCTGCCGTACGCTCCGGGGCCCTTGGAATTGTACTCCGCAAAGAAACAGTTCTTTCTGGCATTCGTTTTATTCCAATCGTGAAAACCTTCTTTTTTGATGTGCTCGCCCATCGTACAGTTTAAAAAAACACATTTGGCGAAATCTCTCCACGGCCTTGCAAGATACACGCTTTCTTTCGGAAGATCCGAAACGAATTCGCAATTTTCAAAAACAAATCCAAACTTCTCGTTTTCGTAAGTGGACGGTGCACACACATATCCGAGCGCATTCATTTTTCCGTCCTCAAACTCTTTGATTATTGCTTCTTCACTGATACTTCTGATTACACAGTCTTCAAAAAAAGCGGCTCCGCTTCCAAAAATAAAATCGATATCTCCGGCAATCTCGCAGTTCTTATAATACTGATGAAGCGGCACTCTTTCTTTCGTTTCTCCGGGACCTTTGAATCCGCCCGGCTGCAATTCCTTCTGTGGCAGAGGTCCTATAAAAAGCGTGTCCTGCCGGCTCAGGATTCTGCACCCCGTAACGGTCAGTTTTTCGCCGTCTGCATACAGTGCAAGTGCCTGTTCTGCTTCTTTTCTCGGACCGGAGCAATTCTCAACGGTTATGTTCTTTATGCTTACATTTTCCGCATCCACCCTTACGGTGTATGATCGGAATGTACCTCTTCTGGAACCGTCTTCCAGGATTTCACTTGCCCGAAAGCCCGCACGAATAACAGTTTTGTTTACATCTTCCCCTTCCAGAATTACGTTCGGACGATGAATCTCAATGCGCTCTTCATAAACCCCGTTCGGAACAAAAATTCGAACCGTATCGGTCTGTTCCCGGGGGATACTGTTCAGTGTGCTGTTTATGGAATCTTTCACCGTAAGTGAAATCATATTCTATTCTGTTCTCTCCAGCAATTGATGAATTTTTCCTCAATAAACTCTCTGGACGCAACAGCCGTATCCGGCGTTGTATTCTCCAAGGTTGCATGAATAAACGGTTTTTCCTTCGCGATAAAATCCAGGAGCGCATCGTAATTCATGTTTCCTTTTCCGGCCCCCACGCTGATCAACTGATCATTCTCAACAACATAATCCTTGATGTGCACAACCGCCACTTCTTCGTGAAGTTCCTCAATTGCTCTTTTCACGATGGTTTCCTGTTCCCTGTAATTGTTGATATCCAAAAGATTTACGGCATCCAGAATAATTCGAAGATTGGGGGATGCAATGCTTTTTAAGACTTCTCTCGCCCGTTTTTCGTCATATACGATGTGCTTGGCAACCGGTTCGATTGCAACGATTACACCCATCTGTTCCGCATATGCCACAACCGGTTCCAGTCCGCGAATAAATGAATCCAGTGCCTCTTTGCTTCTGCAGGCCGGCTCATACCGATATGCTTCATTCGGTGCTCCGGTTTCGGTTCCTACCACTCCCGCACCAAGCAGGGATGCGAACCGTATGTTTGCTTCGTATTTCTTTTGAATCTCTTGCAGTTTTTCCGGATTCGGATTGGCAAGATTTAAATAACAGCCCAGAACCGCAACATCCAGATGATTGTACGCAAACAGGTTTTTTAAATACATTGCATATCCCGGTGTCAGCGCCGATTCGGTACTGTATTTCTTTTCATCAAAAAGCTTCGAAAGTGCAATATGTGCGCATGTAAATCCCTGAGCTCTGACATTTTTTAATCTTTCTTCTATCGGCGCTTTCGCCGAATCATGTAAACGAATTCCAATCTGCATCTTTCTTTTCCTAATCCGTTTTCCGACTTATGTCGGGATTAATCGCCGAAACTGTCGATTCCATCCAGAATAAACTCTTTTCCTTCGCAGCCTTCCACGCTTACATCTTTTACGCGAAGGGTTTTTACATTCCGGATAAAGAACCCCATTCTGCTGCATTCCGTCACACCCTCCGACATAATCGGAATGCCTTTTTCGCATCCGTCCTTTTTGAACGAAACGCGAATGGAATCCAACGTAATCTCTTCGATTTTACGTTCCGGCAAACCATCACAATACATTGCCGCAACATGGCAGTCCACCGCCGTAATGTTTTTAAATGTCAGACTTCCGATTCCGGGAGTCCTCTCATCCACGGGAAGCGCTTCCCTTGTCTGCACATAGGATGTCTTTCCGTCCGGATCGCAGAAATAAAAACTGTTCACGGTAAACGGTGTCTTGACATCCTCCATATAAATATTCTCGAATACGATATCTTCAAGAACGGAATCCTCGCCCCGCCCGCGTCTGGTCTTAATGCGAAGACCGCGATCGGTATTTGTGAAAATGCAGTCTTTTACGATAAGACCTTTCACGCCGCCTGCAATCTCGCTTCCAAGTGTTACCGCACCGTGTCCGTTTTCCATAAAGCACCTCGAGACGGTAATCTGCTCAGATGGTCTTTTATACTTTTTTCCAAGGAATATTTTTCCGCTCTTTACCGCGATGCAATCATCCCCAAGCGAAAAATGAACTCCGCAGATTGTTACGTTTTTGCAGAATTCCGGATTGATTCCGTCGGTATTCGGCGAATCCTCCGGATTCAAAATCGTTACCGCGTAAATCCCCATGTTTTCACAGGTGTACGGATGAATGGTCCAACAGGGTGAGTCCTTTACGGTAATCCCAAGGATGGACACGTTCTTACAATCTTTTAAAAAAATACTTCTCGGCCGATAGGCGGTATTCATCTTTTTCGGATTCTTCCACCAGTCTTCTTTTGTTGCATTTCCGTTTAATACGCCTTCGCCGTATATACATACATTCTCGGATTCAATTCCGGTAACAATTCCGGCAAACATGGGTCTGGGATTGCCTTCCCATGTTCCGAGATAGTACTCGTCTTTTTCATCATATGTCTGAAGTTCACCCGGAAAATGCGGATGAAGTTTTCTGTCCCGAAGCGAAACCAGTTCCGCTCCTTTCGCTATTTCCAAATTCAGATTGCTCTTTAAGAAAACACTTCCGATGCTGTATTTACCGGAAGGTATCAGCACCCTTCCGTCTTTCGGGCATGCCATTATGGCCGCCTGAATGAACGTACTGTCATCATGAACCCCGTCTCCGAATGCCCCAAAGTCGCGGACATTCATCGTTACTCCTTCATACTCCGTAACAAAATGGAGTTCCTCCTTTACGGTTTTATCTCCGGATTCGATTATTACATCATATGCCGTTTGAGGCTTTAAATCCGACAGATACGTAATTGCTTTGTCCGTGAGAAATTTTTTCTCATGATTAATCCAGACGGCGTACGCTTCTTTTGTAAAATAATTACCGCCGTCGTCAATTTCGATTACCGCACATCTTGCTGTTTTTTTCAGAAGATTCAGAATCATTGTTTTCCCCCGATAAGATACTGGTTAAATGCCATAAAAAAGCATCCTACACCCTTCGGATCATCTTCCACGACCGGTTCGGAAAGATAATATTCCACGCTTCCGTCGCGTCTTAAATTGCTTTCGGGTCCCAGGCCGGATACCGAAACAATTCCGCCGAGATGAAGCTCTCCGTCTCTTTCGATTAACATCCTCTCCATCAGGCCTTCCATTATTTTTATTCCGACGGGCTCGTACTTTTCTTTAATCAGAATGCCCATATTGCAGCCTTTTAAAATGGCATATGCTACCATGGAACTGCCCGATGTTTCAAGATAATTTCCGGGACAGTCCGGCATATCTATAATATCATAGAAAAGACCGCTCTCTGCATCCTGATAGGCAATAATTCCGCGAATCATCTTACGGAATATTTCCACAAGCGTATGATATTTTTCATATACATCACGGTCCATGGCATCGATAACATCAATGATGGACATAAGATACCATCCCATACTCCGAAGCCAGAAATTCTTAGAGCAGCCCGTTTCCGGATTGGCCCAGAAGATACTTTTAGACTCATCGTATCCGTGATAGCACAGTCCTTTTTCTTCATTCAGCAGATACTTTTGAACATTTTCATACTGCGATACAATATCGTCGTAATGCTCCTTGCCGCCAAACCGGGTTTCGTATTCCATGTAAAACGGCTGTGCCATATATAAGCCGTCAAGCCATATCTGATTCGGATAAATCTTTTTGTGGAAAAAGTTGCCGCTCTTTGTTCTCGGCTGTGTCCGAACCTGTTTCATAATCTGCTCGATTGCACCTTTGTACTTCTCTTCTTTTGTATAATCATAGGCAGCATAAAGGCATTTGCCCGAATTAACACTGTCGATGTTGTACTTTCCTTCTTCGTAATTCGTAATGATTCCGTCATCGGAAATACAGCCGCTTAAATAATCCAAAATGAAACGGATATATTTTTCGTCTTTCGTGCTTTCGTAGAAATCACGGGCAGCCTTTAAAACGCAACCGTCTTCATAGTTCCAGTATTCTTTATAGTTTTGGTAACCGTTCAGATACTGTTCCATATACTGTTTTGTCTTTTCCGTGTTGCCCATACTGTTCTCCTCTTGGTTTTTTTCGTAGTGATTATTTCCGACCGTTCTCCGTTTACAGCGTAACTCCCTGTTTGAAAATTGCCATGTCGTGAAATCCGGCAATTTCACTTTTCACTTTCTCTCCCGAAGCGACCGACAATACTTTGTCGTAAAGCTTTTCGGCAAGAGAATCCAACGATTCTCCTTCAATTAAAACACCTGCATTGAAATCAATCCAATTGCTCTTTTTCCCGGCAAGTGCCGAATTGCTGGAGATTTTCATCGTCGGTACCGGAGATGCAAAAGGGGTTCCCCGACCGGTTGTAAACAATACGATGTTTGCTCCGCTTGCCGCCAACGCGGTAGATGCCACCAAATCGTTTCCGGGCGCCGACAAAAGATTCAGTCCGCGTGCCGAAACCACCTCACCGTATTTTAAAACTCCTTCTACTGCCGAGCTTCCGGACTTTTGTGTGCATCCGTTGGATTTATCTTCCAAAGTTGAAATTCCGCCGGCTTTGTTTCCGGGGGAGGGATTCTCATAGATTGTCTGATTATGGTCTTTGAAATACTGCTTAAAATCATTGATTAAACAAACGGTCTGATCGAATAAGGCTTCGTTTGCGCAGCGGTTCATCAGGATTTCTTCCGCCCCGAACATCTCGGGAACTTCCGTGAGAATCGTAGTTCCGCCCGATGCAACCAGCAGATCCGAAAATCTTCCGACCAGAGGATTGGCGGTAATACCGGAAAAGCCGTCGCTTCCGCCGCATTTTAATCCAACCACCAGTTTTGATGCATCGATTTCTTTACGTTCCTCTTTCGAAGCGTTCTCAATCAGTTCCTTTACAAGTTTCACGCCTTCCGTAATTTCATCGTCCGATTGCTGGGAAACCAGAAATCTGACGCGGCTTTCATCAACATCCTTCAAATATCCTTTTAAAACTTCGATATTGCTGTTTTCGCATCCGAGGCCCAGAACCAGAACCCCGCCCGCATTTGGATGCGTAATCAAATCCGCCAGGATCTGTCTGGTATGTTCCTGATCTTCTCCCATCTGGGAGCATCCGTAAGGGTGTTCGAAGGAAATGACTTCTTTCACGGAGCCTTTCACAAAGGATTCGGATAATTTGGCAATTGCCGCGGCAATTTTATTTACACAGCCGACTGTCGGAATAATCCAGATATCGTTTCGAATTCCCGCGCG
>CADCOL010000073.1 GCA_902803015.1 uncultured Lachnospiraceae bacterium
ATGGAACTGAAATTAAAGAGAAATCTTCTGATTGCCTGCATCAACCGCGGCGGCAGCGTAATTACCCCGAACGGTCAGAGTACCATCCAGATGGGGGATACCGTAATCGTTGTTACGACGCAAAAAGGTCTGGGCGATATTAAAGATATCCTGGAGTAAATTAGATGAACTATTCGTTCGTATTCTACATTTTGGGCTGGGTGCTGACGCTGGAAGCGGGCTTCATGATGCTTCCCTGCGTTACGTCCGTCATTTATCGGGAGAAAACCGGTCTCTGGTTTCTCGCGGTGGCGGTCGTCGCGGCAATCGGCGGACTTTTGCTGATTCGCAAGAAACCGAAGAACCCCCAGTTCTTTACGAAGGAAGGATTCGCCGTGGTCGGTCTTTCCTGGATTGCAATGAGTCTTGTGGGAGCACTCCCCTTTACCTTAAGCGGCGAAATCCCCAATTATGTGGACGCGGTATTTGAGACGGCGTCCGGTTTTACGACGACCGGAGCCAGTATTCTACTTGATGTGGAAGCATTAAGTCATACGGCACTGATCTGGAGAAGCTTTACGCACTGGATCGGCGGTATGGGAGTTTTCATTTTCCTGCTTGCCGTTCTTCCGATGGCGGGCGGCTACAACATGAATCTGATGCGCGCGGAAAGCCCGGGACCTTCTGTCGGAAAGCTGGTTCCCAAGGTAAAGGAAAGCGCGAAAATCCTGTATATTATCTATTTTTCCATTACCATTACGGAAATCGTTCTTTTAATAATTGCAAGAATGCCCGTATTTGACGCCATCTGCATTGGTTTCGGTACCGCTGGTACCGGAGGTTTCGGTGTGCGCGGCGATTCCTGTGCATCCTACAATGCGGTGTGTCAGTGGATTATTACCGTCTTTATGGCACTGTTCGGAATTAACTTCAACTTTTACTATTTTATTCTTCGCAAGAAATTTAAGGATGCCTTTTCGATTGAAGAGGTGCGCTGGTATGTGGCTTTGATTCTTTTAAGCACCGCGTTCATTACCTTCAATGTCTGGGGCACCTATTCGACGGCGGAAGAAACCGTTCGTACGGCGGCATTCCAGGTTTCGTCCATTGTGACGACGACCGGATTCGGCTCCACGGATTTTAACCTGTGGCCGACGTTCTCGAAAACGATCCTGATTGTTTTAATGTTAACCGGTGCCTGCGCGGGCAGTACGGGCGGCGGTCTTAAAATTTCACGTTTTATCATCTGGTGGAAGAGTATCAAGAACCAGCTCGAAACTTTCGTGCATCCGAGATCCGTCAACGCGGTGGAGATGGACGGCAAGACCATCGACAAGGATACGGTCCGTTCCGTTTCCGTGTACATGGTAGTATTCCTTCTGGTATACGTGATATCCGTATTTCTTCTGTCACTGGACAAATTTGATCTGGTTACGAATTTTACCGCAGTCCTGGCATCCGTAAACAATATCGGACCGGGCCTCGGTGAGGTGGGTCCCTGCGGAAGTTTTGCGGGATTTAATTATTTTTCCAAAATCGTTTTAATCTTTGACATGCTTGCAGGTCGTCTGGAACTGTATCCGATTCTGCTTTTGCTTGCTCCGGGTGTCTGGAAGAAGCATTAATCCGGGAATGCGGAACCGAAATCGTGTTTGTGGGGGAACCGATGGCGAAGAATAATAAGATCAGAAAAAGAATATTCGACATTATTCAAATCGGAAACAAGGAAGATTTGCCGAGTTTTACGTTTGATATTGTCATTACGGTTTTGATTCTTCTGAATTTGGGCGTTACGATTGCACAGACATTCGAACAGTGTAATCCGATTATGCCTTTCTTAAACACCGTGGAAGCAGTAACGGTCATCCTGTTTACGATTGAGTATATTCTGCGAATTGTAACCGCGGATTATCTGTATCCGAAGAGAAGCCCGGTCTGGGCAAGAATTTCCTTTGTTTTTTCCTTTTTCGGTTTGGTGGATTTGTTTACGATTCTGCCGTTTTTCCTGCCGTTTATTCTTCCGACGGGTGCGGTAGCGTTCCGTGTATTCCGCGTGGTGCGAATCTTCCGTCTGTTTAAGGTCAATACGCAGTTTGATGCGTTTAACGTAATTCTCAATGTTTTAAAAGAGAAAAGGAATCAGCTCTTTTCCTCGTTTACGATGATAGCAATTCTTACGATCGCGTCTTCGCTTTGCATGTACGGTGCGGAGCATGAGGCACAGCCGGAGCTTTTCAGGAATGCTTTTTCGGGCATCTGGTGGTCGGTTTCCACGCTTCTGACCGTGGGATACGGTGATTTATATCCGGTTACCACACTCGGACGAATCATGGCGATTGTGATTTCCTTCCTGGGTGTCGGAATGGTTGCAATCCCCACCGGTATTGTTTCCGCAGGTTTTGTGGAGCAGTATACAAAAATGAAAACGATGGCAACCTCCGAAGAGATTCACGATGTGCATTTTGTGGTAAGTGATCTTGTTTCCGGACATGCCTGGATTGGCAAAAAAATCCGTGAGATTATCCTTCCGCCGGAGGTTATGGTGGTTGCGATTTACAGGGATGGCGTCATGCTGATTCCGAATGGGGAATCCGTTCTGGAGGCGGGAGACCGTCTGATTCTGGGTGCACATTTCTACGAAGCGGAAGATGACGAGATTCTTCTTTCGGAGATTACCGTAAAGAGCGAGAATCCGTGGGTCGGCAAGCAGATCAGCGATCTGGATATCCGTAGGAAGGATTTGATTGTGCGAATCCGGAGAAAGAAAAAGAACATCGTTCCGACGGGAGAAACGAGGATTCAGGCAGGAGACGTGCTTTTGATGATTACGGGAAAAAAAGAGGCCTGAAGTAACGTACTTCATTGAAGCACAAAAAAGATTGTGCTATACTGTGAATTGGGGAGTTTTTTGAAAAACTGATACAGTTTGGAGAAATGGTAAGGGCAAAACTTTGAAGTTAGACAGATCGGAAAAAAGAGCAATCATAATTTTCGGCTCTATTCTGGGAGTATTGCTGATTCTTCTGGTATTTACGGTCGTTCGCTGGCGAATTGACAATACGCAGGAGATTGACTATACCGTTTCCGTGGCAGACCGTATGGGTGCCGGAGAGGACGGAAACAACCCGAAGAAAGAGATTTACGTCATGATGGAGAAGACCAAGCAGTGGCCCTCCACGAATGCAGACGGGTCTCCTTCCGTGGGCGCGGAATATGACGGCCGGATTTACAATAACAGCGGCAAGGAAGTCGTTGACTGGACCATGACCATTTACATGCCGAACGGCAAGGACGGCAAAACGGCGGTCGGCACCATCGATTCAAGCTGGAACGGTGAATATACGAATAACGGGGAATCCGTTTCCTTCGTGCCGGCAGATTACTTAAACCATCTTCTGAAAGATGAAATGAAGACCTTCGGATTTGTTATGTATTCCGACAAGAGTCTTGATTTTACGGATTTTGAAATCCGCGGATTTTACCAGACCTCTTTACTGGAGTATCCGGCATTTTGGATTTCCATTGCGGGCCTTTTAATCTGGGCCACCTGGGTGTTTGCATACCTGATTGTCAACATCCGTGCAAGAAAGTTGCGTCGCCAGAAAGAGCATGACGAGAAGATTATCGAAGAGACCATGCAGGTCTTCGCAAACTTCATCGATGCAAAAGACGAATATACAAAAGGTCACTCCACAAGAGTATCCTTCTATTCCCAGAAGATTGCAAAGCGCATGGGAATGAACGAAGAAGAAATAAAGATGATCGGGTATATGGGGCTGATGCATGACTGCGGAAAAATCGCCATCCCCGATGAAGTTCTCAATAAACGCGGTCCTCTGACCGAAGAAGAACGTAAAATCATCGAAGAGCATACAACCCGCGGCGGCAAGATGCTTGAAAACTTTACATCCCTGCCGGGCATCCGTGACGGTGCGTTGTATCACCATGAACGTTACGACGGCAAAGGATATCCGGAAGGCTTAATCGGCAAGGAGATTCCTCTTTATGCAAGAATTATCAACGTAGCCGATGCATTCGATGCAATGAATTCCGATCGTTGCTATCGTAACCGTCTGCCGAAGTTCAAGATTCTTTACGAGCTTCGTACGAATGCGGGCACGCAGTTCGATCCGGAAATCGTTGAGTACATGATTGCGATGTACCAGGAAGGAAAGATTTGATTTTGCCGAAGGGCAGCAGGTAAGAATTTAATCGTCCGTTTCAGCCGGGCGCATTAAAGATATAGCAAAAAGTATTCCACTAAAGGAGGGTATGGAAACTATGAAAAAAATGTTTGGAGAATTTAAAGAGTTCATATCCAAGGGAAATGTCCTTGATATGGCAGTCGGTATCATCATCGGTGGTGCGTTCACCGCTATCGTGAACTCACTCGTTCAGGACATCCTGAATCCTTTGATTAATACCATCCTCGGCGGTTTCAGTTTCGATTCCATGAATCTGATTGTAAAATGGCCCTGGATTAAGGGAATCAACGAAGCGATTTATGCAACGAATCCTTCCACCTGGCAGGAAGTTCTTCGCAAGATTTTCCCGAACCCGATTGATTATCCCGTATTCTGCTTCGGAAACTTCATCAGCGCAATCATTACTTTCTTTGTAACTGCACTTGCATTATTCATCTTAATCAAGTCCATCAACAAGGCAAAAGCAATGACCGAAAAGAAGAAAGCAGAAGAAGAGGCAGCAGCTCCGACCACCAAGATTTGTCCTTTCTGCAAATCCGAAATCAACATCGAAGCTACCAAGTGCCCGCACTGCACATCCGATCAGCCGAAGGCATAATTAGAGTAATAAACGCCCCGCGTTGCGGGGCGTTTTCTTACTGCAAAGAAAGCAGCTGAAGGCTTAATAAGATAATAAAGGCCCCGCATCTGCGGGGCTTTTTGTGTGCGGGCCGGCAAATTGCCGTCAGTTTCTGAATACAATCTCACCCGTCGCAGCATCCATCGACTCCACGATGGCAAGCGACTCAAGCTGAATGCCGCGTGCGCGGATTTCGGCGCCGCCTTTCTGGAAGCCTTTCTCGATGGCGATGCCGACACCCTCCAGTGTAGCGCCGGAGGCATTGATTAAATCAATAAGTCCCATTACGGCGCAGCCGTTTGCGAGAAAGTCATCGATAATCAGGATATGGTCGTCGGGCGTTAAGAATTTCTTCGAAACAATGATGTCGTAGACACGTTTCTTCGTGAAGGATTCCACCTTCGA
>CADCOL010000074.1 GCA_902803015.1 uncultured Lachnospiraceae bacterium
AGAAGATGGACGAAGAACAGGAGAAGAAAATCGAGCACAAGCTCGGCGGACCGAAGCCCCTGATGATGGGAAGATAAAATATCGGACGAAAATGAAAAAGAGGCAACAATAACTGCTCCGAATTACTTCCGAATCGAAGTGATGCCACAGGCCATGGCGGAGGCGATGCAGGAAAAGCAGGTACACAAACAGGTAGAACCGCCGAAAGGAATTAAGTTACAAAGGAGAAAGAACATGGGTAAATATTCAGAAAAGTATGCGGAGCAGTTAAAAAACAAATTACCGTATGAGAAAGAACCGAACAGGGACGAGAATGTACAAGGTTATGTGGAGTGGCAGAGAGAAAAAAGAAGACAGGACCGCGTTAAAGACCATTATCGAGAAACTCTGTTCTCTGTACGTCCTTCGACTGAAAATGTCATGGAGAGCTATTTTCAGGTAAACAAAGGAACATACGAGGAAGAATATAAAAAGTGGATGGAAGCAATCAAAAAGTTTCCGGAAGAGAAAAGCGGGGAACAATCTGAATTCGGAGAAGCACTGGCACGCTATGTCAAAAATTTCAGAAAGGATCTTGCTGAGTCTTCAAAGGAGGTTAAGATTGTTTTTGATATAGATACTCCCGGTTCGATAGATTTATGCCGACAGTATCTTAAAGAGGGTAAAATCAGCGAACAGGAATTGAAGGATGCGGTTACTTATCATTTTCTGCTCTTGGGCATGAATCCAACAACGACCAGAGTTTCCTTTGTTGAAAAGCTTGAAGTAAACCTCAATGACGAGCAGAAAAAACAGTTAGATGAGAAACTGGATAAGTATGTTGATATTATGGACCGTCCCGAAGAGGAACAGATTCTTCATCCTTTTCGCGACAGCAAAGAATATCAGGATCTGAAAGATGAAAAGAAGATTCCGGAGGAGCTAAAGAAGGATCCGGAAAAATTAAAAAAATATATTAAGGCGCTTGATTATGCGGCGGAGAATCTTGTTCTTCCGGAACAGAGTTTTCAGACAGAACTGGCAGAACGTGAGACAACCGATATCAATCGCGCTGAGGTTGGTATTTCAAATAAATTAAAAAACGATAACAAAGAAACGTTCCGAAACGGCAGGTATAATAATCTCTTTACATCAAAAAAACTGATGAACAATGAGGTATATATTGTACCTCCGGAACGCGCAAAGGATTATAAGGAATTAAGAGAAGACCATCTCCAGATCAGTGATAAAACGAAGGACGGCATAAAGCGAATCCTTCAAAAGATGGAGGAGTATCATTTCCTTGACTACAAACATGATAAGATGGGTGAAGAGGGCAGTAAGGAATATGCGTTCCACAAACTTGTAGAAAAAAGACGCGACCTTGAAAAAGCACTTGAATCCAAAGATCCGGATAAGATTATCGAAGCCGCTGAAGCATATGAACAGGCAACGAATGAGATGAAAGAACTCTTTGCAATTGCAAAGGAATGCTTTAATCAGAACCCGCTTTATCATCCCGGAAACATGGACAGTATCCGAACCGATTACATTCCGGTAACTTTTACAAAAGATACAGCGACAACTGCGCAGGTCAACGTATTATTCGGGCTTTGCTTCAGCTTAAAGCAGCAGAACATTACGATTGATCAGTATCTCGAAGAATCCGCCAGCAAACTGACCAGCGAAGCGTTGAAAAATGCAGAAAAAGGAAGCTTTATTGATGTATCCAAAAACTTAAGTTTTGAAGATGCAGTAGATTTAATGTTTGACAGCGGAAAGTTTGCAAAGGCCGGTGGATTGTATTTTGCCAACAGTGCTACAGTGGCAGCAAGCCGTTCTCTGGGTGGAACCACATCGCTGGAAGCGGATCAAAAATTGCTGGGAGGCAACCTGATTCTTGCAGACCTTTACAGGGACATGGTTGAACATTCCATGCAGAATGAAACGTCAAAGTTCAGCTATTTTAAGAATACCCGGTTAAGCGAGCAGCAAAGAATAGACAGGAATCAGACGCTTGAAAACGTTATCCTTGCGAATGATAAGGACAGAAACCTTAATGCGATGCTTGTGGGAATACCGGAAACCGACATTGCAGGCGGTGTAATCGGACCCGAATTCAATGCAGAGGAGTATGTTCGGAAAAACTATATTGAAATCAAGGATGTAAGAAAAAGGGCATCCATCATGCTGGATAAAATTCAAAACAGTCCCAGAATTGCGCAGTACGTAAAGCCGGACGATGTACTTGAAGCAGTTTCGACTGCATATTACAAGGTTCTGATTCAGAGATCCGTATCGTGGAATACCGAAGACTACAAGCAGTTTCTTGAAGAATTTGAAAGTCTTCCGAATCGCCTTTCCAAGGATGCTTCTCCCGAGATGCGTCAGAGAATGGAAGGGTTGGTCGAAAAACACAGGAAGGAATTGGGAAATCTCGAGCCTTCCGGATCATTAAGCCTGCTGGATTCCCAGCTGCAGGAAGCAGATAAGGGCGTTATAAACGGCAGTAACGAATATAAGGATGCCTGGGATGCGCTTAAGGAAGTAAGAGAATTATATAATCAGATGCTGGAAATCCAAAATAATGGCGGGGCCTTAAAGGAGTACGACGGCAGACAGGAATCCATTGACAAGTTGCGCGCCAAGATGGAAGAGGCGGATGCTCTCATCGAGAAGTATTTTGAGCGTAAAACCGGACAGCGTGAAATGGGCGAGAATAAAAAAGCCCCTGACAAACTGGACGCAAAATCACAGAAGAGAATTAAGATGATGCAGAACGCCAGACTATCGTTAAAGGGTATTTCCAAGTCGGTGGATGATAAGCAGCTTACGCTTGATACGGATCGAATGCAGTATACGAAGGGCAGTCTGATAAATGTAGACATCCACAGCATCAGTGAGAATGAGCAAAAATATAAGGAAGCCGCAGAGAAATTCAACGATGCAAAGGCTCAGGGAATGGACCGCTATTCTGCAAATGCCGCATTGGCCGCATTTCAGAAATTAAATCAGATGAAGTCCGGAACACTTACGGATAAAATTCCCGAAAAGGATATGCCGATTGTTCACAAGTGCATGGCTCAGTTAATTCTGGATGAAATGATGAAGGATCCCGTACAGGGGGCAAAACTTCGCGCGAAGAGTCCGAAGAACCTGGATTCCTACAATAAGGAATTAGACAGCCTCGTGAAGTCGGAAGCATTTAAGAATGTTGCGCCGAAGAAGATGGTGAAAAGTGAACTTCGGGAATTCCTTGTTGAACCGAAACATGTGAAAGAACTGTTGGATAAATTTAATACCGAGAGGATTCGTATTGAGACGCGTGATCTGAAGGCACAACAGAAGAAGGAATTAAATGCCCTTCAGAACAAGGCCGTCAACAGCGGTGCACA
>CADCOL010000075.1 GCA_902803015.1 uncultured Lachnospiraceae bacterium
ATTCTGTTTTTCGGTTCCATGGGTGATTATTGTGCGGAATCGCCCGAAAAATACGCTGAGTTTTTGAAACATTATCTGGATGTTACAATCGAGGTTCCTTCGCAGGAGGAACAGGCCGGGGTAACTTCATCGGAAACATTTGTGCAAATGCCATACTTCCCGGAAGCAGATTCCGTCAGGTTGATTAACGGGATATGGGTAATAAAAATAGGTGGTTAGGAAGAATGAAGGTTTTGGTAACGGGAGTGGCCGGACAACTCGGTCACGATGTGATGAATGAATTGAACAAAAGAGGAATCGAGGGAATCGGCAGCGATTTGGCCGAAACCTACAGCGGTGCCGCAGACGGCAGTGCTGTAACGAAAATGCCTTACATATCGCTCGATATTACCGATGAAGAGGCTGTCGAAAAAGCGATTACCGGGATAAAACCGGATGCCGTAATTCATTGTGCGGCCTGGACGGCTGTGGATCTGGCAGAGGATGAAGACAAAAAGGATCTGGTATTTCGCATTAACGAAGAAGGCACCCGGAATATGGCAAAGTATTCCGAAGCGGTCGGTGCAAAGTTTATGTATATCAGCACGGACTATGTTTTTGACGGACAGGGAGAAACTCCGTGGGAAGCGGATTGTAAGGAGTTTGCTCCGCTTAATGTTTACGGAGAAAGCAAGTTGCGCGGAGAATTGGCGGTATCCTCGAATTCAAGCCGTTTTTTCATTGTCAGAATTGCCTGGGTATTTGGCACAAACGGCAAGAATTTTATTAAGACAATGTTGAACGTAGGGCGTACACATGATAAACTTAAAGTGGTATGCGATCAGGTCGGAACGCCGACTTACACCTATGATTTGGCAAGGCTTTTGGTGGACATGATCCTTACCGAAGAATACGGATATTATCATGCTACAAACGAGGGCGGCTATATCAGCTGGTATGATTTTGCAAAAGAGATCTTCCGGCAGGCGGCTCTTTTGGGACATGAGGAATTTGATGAAAACCACTTGAGCGTGGAACCGGTTACAACCGCCGAGTATGGGGTGTCGAAAGCGGTTCGGCCGTTTAATTCCAGACTGGATAAGTCCAAACTTGAAAAGTGCGGTTTTACTCCGCTTCCTTCGTGGCAGGATGCACTTAACCGCTACTTAAGAGAAATCGAGGGGTAGATTTATATGTTGGGGAAGTTATCAAACACACAGAAACTTATTCTGGCCGGAATAGGGATTCTTACCGTTGTGGTAATTATTCTATGGGTTAATGTGGCAAAACTGAAAGGACCCTATTATCGTTTTGAAGATGCGGTGAACGCCGGAGACATGAAAGGCGCGGTGGAGTGTTACAGAGAAATCAGTGCATCCAAAGATGTTAAAACCCGTCTTGCGGCACAGAAGCTTTGTAAGCAGTATTCAAAACTTCAGATTAACGAGTACCTGTCCGGGAAAAAGGAATACGATGAAATCTGCGATGAAATCGAAATGCTGCAGGAGAATGTCCTGAAGGGCGATAAGCAGATGGATGAAATGGTAGAGAAGATGAATGCCTGGAGAGCGGCCGAATTGCTCTTTGAAGAGGCTGAAGAAGTAAAGGCATCCGGAGATTACGAAGGAGCACGTGAGCTTTATGAACAGATTCCGGAAGGTCACAGGGATTACGAAAAGGCTCAGGTGGCCATCAAGGAATGCGACGAACTATGCGATGCACGCGGTAAATGGGTAGTGGGAGAAGCCGCTGCCAAAATCAATATTTCGGACGATATTGACACATATCTGGAAGCCATTGCTTATTTGGATGAATACATGAAAGCGTATCCGGATGATACATATGTGCCGGTTCGCAGAAGGCTTTTCATGGATGAGTATTACAATATCCAGTTGGCGAATATCAAGCAGCTGGTAGAGGCAGGGGAAACCGGTATGGCAAGATCCATTGCCGAAAAGCTGGTCAGCCTTTGTCCGGAACGCGATGAAGCCAAAGAATATATGGACTTACCGGACTAGGAGGGGGAGAGAATGAGTATGCTGTTGCTTATGACAAATGCAGAAGCCGCCAAGACCTTATCCCTCGTGGCGTGGGTGGTCACATTCTTTATTGTGTTGAATATCGGAGTATTTCTGTATACCGTGATTCGCAATAAGATTGCCGAAAAGAAGAATCCTTCGGAAAGCGGAACGAATCCGGCCGTGAATCATGCGCTGCTTAATTATTCCGAAGAGAATAATGCGCCCGGAGTATTTCAAAAAGCAAAGGATACAACGCCGAAATGGTCTCTGGGTCTGACGGATCTTTCGAATCCGGAACGTGCTTTTTCCGCATCCGGCAAGGGAGAGTATCTGGTTGGTCGTAAAGCGCAAAACGACATTTGCATTCCGGACGACGGTTATGTATCCGGAGTTCACTGTAAATTCGAAAAAGAGAACGACACCGTATATGTAACGGATATGGAGTCCTCAAACGGCACCAAAGTTAACGGCACCAAAATTAAAGAAAAAACCGCATTGGCCGAGAATGACATTGTGCGAATCGGCAAGGTGGAATACAAGGTAACATTTTAGGATAACCGATGGAAGAAATAAAGAGTAAAACCCCTCAGAAACCGAAAGCGGAGAAGAAGGGGAAGAATAAGAAAAATAAAAAGAATTCATTGCTGCCGATAACAGTCATTCTGGCTGTTTGTACGATGATTTTACTCATCCTGTGTGCAGCAATGGCTTTTTTTGTGGGTACGGGAAGGTCTATAAATGACATCAAAAAAATGGTGGAATTAACATCCGAGGTGCCCTCCGATTCGGAAATTCCCATGACATTTACGCAGGCCGAAGTAGATGAAATGCTTTCGGAAACCTATGTGGAAGGACAGAATGACAAAGAGGGTGAAATCAAAGGTTTAATCCGCGAAGAGGCTGAGAGCAAAGGACCGTCTTTTATCAACATTCTTCGTAAGCTTTATCCGGAATGCATGGTATACCCGGGAGACGGAACATTCTATTTTGAGGATGTGGATACAACGATTCCGAAGAATCCGTATTTGAAAGACAATTTTGTGACAGAGGAGAGCGGATTCCGTTATTACAAAGAGAATGACAAAGTGAAATCCACGCTTTGCATTGATATATCGTCCCATCAGGGCGCGGTAGACTGGCCGAAGGTTGCAGGAGCAGGCGTACAGGCGGTGATTATTCGTGCCGGATATCGCGGTTACGGCAGCGGTAAAATGGTGATGGATGAGCAGGCAGACGGAAATATTAACGGAGCAACATCCAACGGATTAAAAACAGGTGTGTACTTCTTCTCCCAGGCGATTAACGAAGAAGAAATTGACGAAGAAGTGGAAGCTTTGCTTGAACTCATTGAGCCGTATCATATTACCGGTCCGGTTGCCATTGACGTGGAAAAACTGGATGCGGAAACCGCCAGAACCAATTCTCTTACTGCGGATGAGAGAACGGCACTGGTAATCCATTTTTGCGAAAAAGTTCAGGAAGCCGGCTACACTCCCATGATTTACGGGAATGCATATTCGCTGTTCCATATGCTCAATTACAAGGAAATTTGCAAATATCCCATCTGGTATGCATATTACTCGGATTCCCTGTATTATCATTACGATCTTACCATGTGGCAGTATTCCAGTAACGGTAAGGTTCCCGGCGTGACCGGAAATGTGGATTTAAATGTTCTGTTTGAAGAACCGGCAGAAGGTTGATTCAGGAAAACAATTAAGAAACAGAGGATATAGAAATGCTTGAGTTTTTAAAAGAATTCGTGCGGAATGAAATTCTTTGGAGCGCAATATTAAGCTGGGTTTTGGCTCAGGTGGTAAAAACGTTCATTCATCTTTTCGCAACCAAGAAATTTGTACCGGAAAGGCTTATAGGAAGCGGAGGAATGCCTTCCTGTCATTCTGCAGCCATGTGTGGTCTTACTACTGCGATAATCATTAATAAGGGCGTAGGTTCTGCAGAACTCGCCATTGCGGCGGTATTGTCCGTTGTCGTAATGTATGATGCCATGAGCGTTCGAAGAGAAACCGGATTACAATCGGCTTTCCTGAATGAAATGATTGAGAAGCGGATTCAGGACGGAGATATCCCGGAAGCGCAGAGAAAATTCCGTGAGTTTATCGGTCATACGCCTTTTCAGGTTCTGGTTGGTGCGTTGTTGGGAATTGCATTTGCATTGTTTTTCTGCCTTGTGGTGATTCGTTAGGATGCAAAAGAACCTTTCGGAAAAAACAAAAGCGACGAAGAAGGATACGGTATGGATCATTCTTATGATTCTGATGCCGCTTCTTATCGTCGCTTTTCTTGCGCTTTTAAGTGTTGTTTTTCGGCATTCGGATCCTTTTCCGGGGATTGTCTGGAATGATGAAGCGGTTTATCTGAAACTGATTGAAACTTATTCCCATTACCTTTCTCCTCTTGGATATTACGGGTTTGATGCAAATCATGCCATTCTCGGTTCCGGCCCTGCGTGGAATCCGGCCATTCTCTGGCCGTATCTTTTGCCGGCGCTGATTTTCGGAACAGGGCAGCACTTTGTGTTTTTTGTAAATCTGTTTTATCTGCTTTTGGCGAATGTGATTTTCTGGCTTCTGGCGAAGCCGAAAAGAGATGAGTGCATACGGCTTACCGGTTTTCAGCTTTTGCTCGTTCCGGTAATTCTCTATCTTTGCACGAATATGTCGGAGATTTTTCGCTATGCGGTTGCAATCGTAATTGCCGGCATGCTGTATTACGTATATTGCGGAGGAAAACAGATATGGATACGCTATATTCTGATTCCCCTGTTTTTGCTTTACAGTGTTCAGGTTTACATCTTTTTTGCTTTTGCGATTCCTCTCTATGTCTGTGGGTTAATCAGGGATAAAAAATGGTATTTCCGGTTTCTGATTGCGTTTTTGCCGAGTGCCGTAACGGCAGGAGGCAGTTACTATTTTCTGCATTTGATTTCCAGTAATTACAACATCGGTAAGACGGAAGCGCTTCTGGCTGCCCTTTCCGCAGGAAATATCGGCGGAATGGTAAAGAGCCTGCTGGGCATGGTAAAAGAGGGAATAATCGGTATTTGGGGACTGAAGAATTACATTACGGTATCCCCCTTATACCCATACAGCGTTCTTTTGGCGCTTGCGCTTCTGGGAGTAGGTTGTTTTATGGCTGCGAGGGGAAGAAAGAATCCGGAACGCAAAGAGGACGAATATCTCGGCCGCATGATTGCCCATTCCGTTGCATTGTTTTACCTGATGTATCTGACTCTTTACACGATTGTTCCGGATACTTTTTACAGAGGAACCCAGATTGTTGTAATCTTTTCCCTGTATCTGATTGCAATGGCAAAAAGGGAGTATCTGGTACGCTTTTTGCTCTTCTTTGCATTAATCGGCGTTTTTCTGATCCGGCCTCAATACAGAACATTTACCGAAAACCGATATGAGGCATCAAAAAACAAACAGGAATGGAATGCGCTTGCCAAAGACTGGGCAGATGTGATGAAACCGGATCCTGCCAAATCCAAATGGGACAATACGGTGCTGATGTACACCATGGAACCGAAGGCTATTCTTGCGGTACCTGCCGGAATGGGTGAAAACTTTGTTCTTTCCGACGGAGTTTTTTGCGAAGATGCGGGATATCTGCTGTTTAGTAAAGAGAACCCGGAGGATTGCGATCCGGGTTGGATTGTTCATTCCTACGATGCGGTTTTTGCTGACAACAAAGATAAAATTGAGAAAAGTTATATCGTGATTTACGAAACGAACGACTATATTATTTACCAAAAATCAAAACCGTAAGAAAAACACGGAAAAACAGGGTACTTTAAATAGTATGATTTGTTGATAATAGGCCTCCTGTGTGGTATAATAAAATGACCTATGCTTTGATACAATCGGGCATTGCGGGTTAATGAAGTACCATACGGGAGATTTTTTATGGGCAAATTGGAATCCATAAAGAGAATACTGGTTTTGCAGCTGATTACGGTGGAGTTTATCCTGGATGTGGCGGGATATTCTTTTCTTTGGTTTGCTTATTTTAAGAAAACCATTCCGCTGACCTTCTTCCAAAAGGGTGATGCACTCCTGATTGCCATATATGCAATCATCCTTTTGGCTTTCAGTCTTGCTTACGGTGCCGGTAAAATCGGTTATTTAAGAAGCTTCGAGATATTCCTTTCGCAGGCAATTTCCCTTCTGGCAACCAATCTGATTTCCTATGCACAGCTGTCGCTGATGAATGCCAAACTGATTAATCCCAAATATATTCTGATCCTGACAGCGGCCCAGCTTGTATTTGCTTTGGGCTGGTCCTTCCTTTCGAACCTGATTTACCGTTCCGTTTTTGCTCCGCGGGACCTTCTCCTTGTTTGCGGGGAACGTCCGGTGGATGAAATTGTCGAGAAATTCAATTCCCGAAAAGACCGCTTTGTAATTGCCAAAATCATGAATATTTCCGAAGGCGAAGAAGCCATCGAAAAAGAAATAGAGCAGAGATATCAGGGAATGATTATCTGGGATATTCCGCAGAAGAACCGGAATAATCTTTTGAAATACTGTTACAGCAAGTCCATTCGTGTTTATATGATGCCCAAGATTTCCGATGTCATCGTGCAGGGCGCGGATGTGCTGCATTTCTTTGACACGCCGGTTCTGCTTACCAGGGAATATCCGCTGACTTTGGAGCAACGTTTCATAAAGCGGACCATCGATTTGGTTTGCGCAATTCTTCTTGTGATTATTGCCTCTCCGATCATGCTGATTTCAGGATTCATCATTAAAGTTTCCGACGGAGGTCCGATTTTTTACCGTCAGAACAGAGTTACGGTTGGCGGAAAAGTATTTAAAATCATTAAATTCCGATCCATGCGCGTGGATGCCGAAAAGGATGGCAAGGCCAGACTTGCTTCCAAAGGGGATCCGAGAATTACGCCGTTCGGAAAGTTTATCCGCAAGGTTCGTATCGATGAGCTTCCGCAGCTTTTCAACATCATAGCCGGAGATATGTCTTTTATCGGCCCGAGACCGGAGCGGCCGGAAATCATTGAGCAGTACGTGGAAGATATGCCGGAATTTGCATACCGTACCAAGGTGAAAGCGGGGCTTGCAGGTTATGCGCAGGTTTACGGCAAATACAACACCACACCGTACGACAAACTGAAACTGGATTTAATCTACATCGAGAATTACTCCACATGGCTGGATTTGAGACTTATGCTACTGACACTGAAGGTACTGTTTTTGCCGGATGCCACGGAAGGTGTATCCCAGGGACAGGTTACGGCACTTAAGAAGGAATCGGAGAACGACAACAAATGAGAGAGCCTTTGAATATCAAATTACTGCTTTTGTATCTTGCGAAGCGAATATACGTGTTGGGAATCGGAATCCTTGCCGGTGCTTTGATTTTTGGAGGCGGGTACTATTTAAAGACTTATGTTTTTGCCACCCCTCTTTACTATGCGACTTCGCAGCTGTATCTGACGTATATCGATAACGTAAAAATCGACAATATCTACATCAACGATTATACCTGGCAGACGCTTGCGGATTCCGACGTCTGCGTCGAGGAGGCATTAAAAGAACTGCCTTCCGGAATGACACCCGAATATTTGCGCAGTGTTGTGAAAGCAGGTCTTGAAAGCGATGTCAGACTGGTGACGGTTACCGTTACATGTGAAAATCCCGACGAAGCGGTTCAAATCGCAAATGCGTATGAGAAGGCAATCGTAAAGCTGAAAGACCGAATGGCTGATGTTACGGATGTTCAGGTATTTACTTCCGCAAC
>CADCOL010000076.1 GCA_902803015.1 uncultured Lachnospiraceae bacterium
GAATTCTCCCCGAACCGTTGCTCCGGCTTTTGCGGCAATCTGCCGGTAAATGCTTCCTCTTTGTGCCCGAATGCATCTTGCATCATAAGCAAGGCACATCCCTTCCTTCAGGCAGGATTGCAGGTATTCTTCCGCCTTCGGGACTCCCGGTTCGCCCATTCGCATCAGTTCGATTCCGGTTCCGTCAAGTTCCTTCTTTGCGGAGATAAAATATCTTCCGTCGGTCCAAAGCCTTGCAAGACAGGCATTCTCATCGTCAGATGCATGCTTCGTCTCCACAATCAGCACCACGTTATCCGATGTGCAGCCGCTTAAATACTCCGTAAACTTAAAACAGTCCGAAACATACTCCGAACCGTGAAAATCCGTGGATGTTATAAGATAAACATCCACGGACTGCTCTTTCATTACTTCTCTTAACTTTTGCAAACGATTTACAATCAGCTCTTTACCCATTTTACTCCTCTTTGGGGGATTCCTCTTCGGGGGACTCGTCCTTCGGCGCATTCGCTCTGGGGTCCTTATGGAATGTATACTCTTCCTGTTTTTCGTTCTCGCCGCGATTCTCGAAACTGTCCATGACGAAACGGACCGCGTCCGCTGCTTCAACGAATGCCTGTGCACAATCCGGGTCAAAATGCGTACCCGCCTCTTCCTCAATAATACTCATAGCCTTCTCAAAGCTGAACGGCGGCTTATAGCAGCGTTTGGAAACCAAAGCGTCAAATACGTCGGCCACCGCCATAACCCGTGCGGAAAGCGGAATCTGCTCACCTTTTAATCCCACGGGATAACCTTTGCCGTCCCAGCGCTCATGATGGTAATATGCCAGGTTCATGGCTTCCACAAGATAACCGGGTTCATCGGAAACGGATTCAATTGCCTTGCCGAGAATCTCCGCACCGTAAACCGTATGCATCTTCATCTTTTCGTATTCTTCATCATTAAGCCGGTCGGGCTTATTGAGAATCAAGTCGGATACACCGATTTTACCGACATCATGCAAGGGTGCCGAGCTGACTACATCTTCAATATAGGCATCTGTCAGAACATCCGGAAACTTGCCCTGTTCACGGAGTTTGCCAAGAATGATTCGGACATAGGCTGCCGTCTTCTTGACATGATCTCCGGTATTGGCATCCCTGCCTTCTACCATGTCCGCAAGAACCATGATCAGACCATTCTGCATCTTCATGATGATGCGGTTCTTTTCGTTTACGTCATCGATGTAACCCATGGTATCGTGGGTGGTTTTTGCGATTGCATAATACAAATGCTCGACTTCGTCTCCCGTGTGAATATTCAGGGATTCGATTTTCTTTACGTTTTCGTCACGCGCTTCCTCGCTGTCGTATGCGAATGCTTCCGCAGCCGCTGCCATATCGTTAATCGGATGTGTAATGCCATGCTCGGCAAGACGCAGGCTGACTGCCAGAATCAAAAGGAACACACCGAAGAATAAGGTGATGACCTTAATCAGGAATTCATAGATTTCCGCCTTCATTTCCGTGGTTGAGACATCTACGATGGAATAGGCAACACATTTTCCGTTGCTGTCAATGACGGGTGTCGATATACTCATCATTTCGCCGTCATCGGTTGTACGTGTCACAATCGGGATTTCCTTGCCGCTTAAAAAGTCCGAATAATACTCTCTCAGTTCCGGCGGAAGCATGGTCAATTCGCCGGGCTGCAATTCCTCGGAATGATCCTTTGAAACACCGAATACAAAACTGGTTCCTTTTTCACTGATGGAAAGAATATAAAGCTCCGCGACATCCGGCACATTATCCCTTAAATCTCCAAGACGAAGTGCCGTTACACGGTATTCATCTTCGTCGAATTCGCCCGAAAGATAATCTTTTACATGATCCGCATTTACAATCTTGGCTGCCACTCTCGAAACGCCCTGTCCCAGACTGGTACGTCCGTTCACTTCGGAAGTCTTAAAAAGATGGAAACTGATGACCGATGCGGAAACCGTAATCAGAATCGATGCTGCAATTAAAAGAATCAGAACTTTCGCGCGAAGGGAAAGACTCTTGTGATGATAACTCTTTTTGTCGACATCCCCGCTCTTAAAAATCATCTCACGCATCATTTCCGGTGCATCCATTAAAAGACGCTCCGTCTCGGAATGACTGATGAACATCTCGCGCACTTTTGCGGGGAAAATACGAATCACAATCATGGTGATTCCGACACAGAGGAATTTATCCAGAAGGTCAATCAGCATATCCGCGATAAACTGTGCCCAGAACAGGCTGAATGCACCCGTATTGTATATTGCGTGCGCCAGCGGAGCCGAGATTCCCTCGCCGAAACTGAAGCCGTATAAAAGCCAGGTCACAACGCTTCCGAGAGCGCCGCCGATTAATGCAAGAATGACGACGAACAAAAGCAGCATATGCGGTTTCTTTAATGTTACAAAACCTCTGCGCACAAAGATTGCCGTTACGATTGCAATCAGGACATTCAGAATTCCGTAGAACATGGTAATCGGATCGGACAACCCGTTCAGAATGTTGGTAATGTATCCGACGATAACACCGGGAAGCGCTCCACCCAATGCGGCGGCAAGCATCGTGCCGATGCAGTCAAAGAAAACCGGCAGGTTTAAAAACAGAGCAAACTTGGCTCCGAAAATATTAATCAGAATACATATAATCACGAGAATGACAATGTACAAGGTTATGAATTTGGTCTTTTTCATATCATCACCTCTTCTTCGCACTCATACCAAACAGTATGACATCGCGCATATGTTCCCGGTCGGAACGTTCATCGTAATTCTTACGAACTTCCTTAACCAGATCTATTTCGTCGGTAATCAGATAATCCACGCCGCAGCGGATCATATGGTTCATGACGGCCTGATCGTTTACCGTCCAGACTCCCACTTCTTTCTCAAGTGAATGAATTCTCTGGATATTGGAGTAGGTTGCCAGAGTGTATTTCATTAAAATCATATCACAATTTGCGGTCATGGAGTTTTGCAAATTGTTGGAAACCAAAAGCCCGGTTTCAAATTCCGGATACTTTTCGTTCGCATATTCTATCGTATCCCTTGCAAAAGAAATCAAAACAACCTGATCCACACAATTTAGTGCGCGTGTATAGGATACCAGTTCGTCCACCATTTTCTCATCCGCAGTGGTACCTTTCAATTCAATGAAAAGTTTCTCACGGTCAATCGTCGCATCCAGCATGTCTGCCAAACGCAGGATTCTGTGAACTTCTCCGTTTCCCGTGGTATCCTTGATCAGCCAGTTTTTAAAATAATCCCATTCCATGTCGGCAATAATGCCGTTACGTCCCGTCAGCCTTGCAAACGACGCATCGTGATTCACGACATAAACACCGTCTTTGGATCTTTGGATATCGATTTCGCTCGCATAGCATCCGGCTTCCACCGCATACTCGATTCCCTCAAGAGAATTCTCGGATGCATGTACACCTCCTGCCCTGTGCGCCACAATCAGCGTATGGTCTGACGTAAACAGCGGATTGTAAAAATATCCGAGGAATGCACATACCACAAAGATACTGGTAAAGGCCCAAAGCATGAAGAAAAGTTTCGCATCATAGCCCTTCTTCAAAAAGCTGCTGCCGTAGGACGGTTCTTTTCCGTCACGAAAACGCATGTAAAGGTCCACAAACCGCATCATAATCATGAAGGACGAAAGTTCGAGGCTGAAAAGAATTAAGAGGTTTCCCAAAAATACCTTTTCGGCGCACAGCATTCTGTAGAGAATCACGTAACGGTCCAGCTGCGTAAGGCGGGAAATATGAAAGAGGGATTCCTCCGCCACAACGTAACCGAACGGAACCTTCTGCTCCATGAGTATCAGTATTTCTTCCGGAATTACGATAAAGACACTGATAAATCCGGCTTCGATAATGAGTACACTGACGAAAACAAGCAGAAATCTTGCGGCAACACGCGCTCCCTGTTTTTTTATGAACGCCGCAAGTTTCGGGAAGACTTCGCGAAACGGGAGTCCTTCCATGAGTTTCCCGCGAAATACGCATTTTAGTGCACGAAACGCCGACACCCAGAAATGAACTCTCTTCCCTTTGGCAATATCCCTGCAGGTTCGAAGGCGGACAAGAAAACCGATCCAGATGTACAAAAGAAGCCATGCAACAAATCCGACCAAAAGGAGATTAAAATCCCTGGTTTCCACAAAGGCCTTCCAGTTAATGGCATCGAAATCCTTCCGATCCAGTCCGGAGCAGGCAAAGAATGCACGAATCCACACATATCCGGGAATCAGCAGAACAAGACCCGACCAGAGCGCATGTGTAAAAATCTCCGGCAGGGATTGCAGTACATGCTTTGTGAAAGAGAAGCTCTTAATCTTTTCTTTTTCCATCGTCAGTCCGAAATATCCACATCCGGAGTTATGATGACATTATAATCCGGATACTCCTTTAACACCGTCTGATATAACATCTCCAGACCTTCTTTCTGGGGAATGTCAAAACTTAAAACCGTATCGAAACGCATGAATTTTTCTTTCAAATCCACATAGAATCCATGCATTTGGATTGCCCAGTCATTGGCGAGAACGATTTCCGAAACATGATTCCGGATTTTTGCCGCCTCATCATCTTTGGTATTAAACGAGTACACACCGACACCGGTTAAGATTACACCGGTCTCCAGATATACGTTTTTCTCAATCTCTCTGGTTAATACATCGACTTCATCAACGGTCATGGTGTCCGGAATCTCAATATGAACGGACGCGTAATTGCGCTCCGGACCGTAATTGGTAATAAACAAATCATACGCTCCGCGCACATTCTCAGAGCGGCAGATGACTTCTTTGATTTTCTTTGTGGTTTCGGAATCCGCACGCTTTCCAAGAATAAAATCGAGCGTCTCAATCATCATCTCCAACCCGGCTTTGACAATGAAACCGGCAATAATCAGACCGACATATGCTTCAAGACGAAGCTGCGTAAAATAGGTGATGATGGCGCAGACGAAAACGGAACCCGAAAGAATGGCATCGAAAAGTGCATCTTTTCCGGAACCTTCGAGGGCACTGGATTTGGCACGTACGCCCTGTTTCTTTACATAGGTGCCGAGAACGATTTTAACAATCACAGCAACAAACATAACCATCAGCGACAGAATGCCGTATGTCGCATCCGACGGGCGAATGATATTCTGGACGGATTTAATACCTGCGGTGATGCCGGCATAAATGATGATGGCCGCCACAACCATGGCCGTAATGTATTCGATTCTTCCGTGACCGAGCGGGTGTTTCTTGTCCGGTTTGCGGTTCGCGATTTTTGTTCCGACTATGGTTACGATTGAAGATACCGCATCCGTTAAATTGTTTACACCATCCAAAATAACCGAAATGGAGGATGCCAGAAGCCCGACCGTCAATTTAAAAATGACCAAAATCACATTCGTGACAATTCCGATTACACTGGTCTTCACTATCACGCGATTGCGGTCATTGAGTTCCCCCACATATTCTTCACTTGTATGGTCCATGGAAGTTTTTATTTCACTCATGGATAATCCTCCTTCAGAATCCGATTACGAGATCCCGTTCAAAGTCATCCGTATGAATCCGGATATAATAAACATCCGCTCCTTTTTTGTATACGGGGCTGGTAAAAATGGAGCAGTAATATGTGTCATCCACCATCGTATACAGAAAGCCCTTGGAATCTTTTCTGCGCTCGGTTTTGTAGCCTGTGATTTTACCCTGTCTCCATTCAAACTGCCCGAGACGGATTTTTCCGGACATCACAATCGCGATTACAATACGAATCACGCCAAGGATTCCAAATACCCAGAGAAGAAGAATTGCGATCAGGAAAAACGGATTGAAGCCAATCCGGAGAATCTTTTGAATCAGCCAGACAAGATTGGGCAAAGCAATAAGAATCATACTCGTCCCAATCATGTTACGAAGGTATGAGTTCGTCATTTCCGAAAGAGCCTTATCCGAGAAATTCTCGGCCGATTTGAATTGCGTCCGGTCCATAGATTCCCCCCTGAATGCATGAACAACACTACACATTCATTTTATCATAGTTTATAATGATTTTGCGAGAAAAAACGCGAAAAAAGTCCAAAGAAATCATCTTCGGCAAAGGAGGAAACCATGGAATCGGACAGCTATGTAAAACTTGCAAGACAGACCATCGAATCCTATATCCGGGAAGGCAAAGTAATCGCCCTGCCTGAGGGACTTCCCGGGGAAATGTATACAAAAAAAGCGGGCGCATTTGTCTCCATTCACGAGAACGGAAGACTGCGCGGCTGCATCGGTACCATCCTTTCCACCACCGACTGTGTCGGCACGGAAATCATTCAGAATGCAATCTCCGCTTCCACCAAGGACCCGCGTTTCAATCCGATTACAGAAGACGAACTGGATGATCTGGAAATCAACGTGGATGTCTTAAGTGAACCGGAACCGATTGATTCCAAAGACCAACTCGATGTAAAACGTTACGGTGTGATTGTAAGCAAGGGATGGAAAAGAGGCCTCCTGCTGCCCGATTTGGACGGTGTGGACACCGTGGACGAACAAATAGCCATTGCAAAGAACAAAGCCGGTATTTGGGACGATGAGGACGTCAAACTGGAACGTTTCGAAGTAATCCGGCACAAATAAGACGACCGTCAACTCAAATGTCCCAAGCTTATAACTTATGGGGAAAATCATGGCACGCTGCAGCGTATGTTTCAGACATTGTGAAATCAAAGAAAACGAACTTGGTTTCTGTAAGGCAAGAACCTGCAGGGACGGACGGATCCTGCCGGAAAACTACGGCCGGCTTACTTCGGTTGCCTTGGACCCCATCGAAAAGAAACCCTTAAACCGTTTCTTTCCCGGAAGCATGATTCTCTCCGTCGGAAGCTACGGATGCAATCTGCGCTGTCCGTTCTGTCAGAATGACTCCATTTCCTGGGGAGACGCCGTAAACGACGGTATATCGACAATCCATGAATACACCTTATATATGTCACCCGAAGATCTTGTCTCTCTCGCTCTTTCTTACCGTTCCCGCGGCAACATCGGTATCGCCTATACCTACAACGAGCCGTTAATCGGTTACGAATTCGTACGGGATACCGCAAAGTCTGCCCATGAACAGGGACTGAAGAATGTGCTGGTCACAAACGGCACGGCTGAAATTGCCGTTCTGGAAGAAATCCTTCCGTACATCGATGCCATGAACATCGACTTAAAAGGATTAACCGAGCACTATTACACACATACTCTCGGCGGCAATCTTGCGATGACCAAAGCGTTTATCGAACACGCCGTAAAGGACTGCCATGTAGAACTTACTACGCTTGTAGTTCCGAATGAGAATGACACGGAAGAAGAAATGCGCGCCATTTGCGAATGGATATCCGGATTAAAAGATAAAGCGGGCAATGTAATCGGACCTGCCGTCCCGCTTCACATCTCCCGCTTTTTTCCTCGTTTTCATATGACGGACCGCCCCGCCACAAGGGTGGATCTGATTTATCATCTTACCGATGTTGCCGGAGAATACCTGAACTATGTCTATCCCGGCAACTGTTAGCTTTTAATGCTGCGTCAGCATGGCAATTATGAGCATAAGAAAATAAGTGATGGTCGGAATGAAGAATACACTCCCGAGCGCTATGCCGAGAATGACCATCTTAATAACCGATACCGGCCTGTCGCAAAGACCTCTGTTGTCGAGCCCGCTTGCAACCACATAGTAGGTTTTGCCCTTGTAAGGACACGCTGCAAGCCAAACCGGAAACAGAAAATACCGGAATTTGATATTGTCGTATTCCGTCGAAAGTTTTAAGTTTCTGTAACAGTCCGCATATTCTCTCTGACGTGCCGCATTCTCCAGCTTCTTTCTTGTCGCTTTTCTTGCCAGCCCCCATGCTTCGTCGATATTAATGGTATACTTTTCCGCCGCAAATCCCGCCAGAGCCTCCGGCACATATTTCTGGATTTGTTCGGGTGTAAAATGAACAACCTGATTTAACTTCTTATTGCTGATAAACCTCTTGCTTGCGCAGATACAGGTATCGTTGAGGAATGTATCGACCACACCGGTCCGATATTCCCACTTGGTTGTCTCCGAATCCCCCCGCGTCACGGTTCTTCCAAAATCGCCGCTGTATGTCGAAACGGCATCCGCATCAAAAGTCCAGAACGGTACATATACTCCGACCAAGTTTCCGAGGACCTTTCCCTTTCGAAAATCTTCCGGGGCCCAAAATGCAAATTTATTCCATTTGTAATAGTTCTTTTCCACCTCTTCCCTGGTGGTTTTAAAGGGAATTACACCGCTCGGAGCAATGCCGCAGTTCAGGTCCTGTGCCGTAAGAACAATGGCAGAACCGCAGTATGGACACATTCCGGACATCTGCTCGCCGCCGTAAAGCATAACCGCACCGCACTGTTTGCAGCTTACCGCTCTTCGGAAAGCGCCCCAGTCCGTTGAGGCATCCCGCATTGCCGAAGCAAAATCCTGTTCTTCGGATACATGCTCTTCTTCCGGTTTATGCAACGGTCGTTTCGTACCGCAAAAATCACAAACCAGACCGTAGCTTGCCACATCATACCGCAATGTACCGCCGCAGGTTTTACACTTCATTTTTCCCCCTCCTGTCAATCCGTTCAAACAGTTTACGCATCAGCGGATTATCTTCCAAAAGCCAAAGGCGGATTCGCTCTGCCATCGCACACAAAAGATAAACTCCGAATACCACAACCAGATGATGAGCGGCAATCAAAGCCGCATTCCCGATACTGTCCGGCTTTAAAAGTCCCCGCCAGAACCAGTTTACGGAATAAGTATTTAAATGCAAAAGATACACGCCGAACGAAGCCGGGGAAAGAAAGAATATCACTTTTTTCGCCGCTTCGTTTTTTACGGACAGATGCATAAAGAATCCAAACAAAAATAATGCGCTTAAAAAAGTAAACACAAAATTGTAATTGTACAACACCTTCGCATACGGGATTTCGCTTCCCCGATAACAGTTTATAAGGCCGAATACCGCCCTTGCGGCAAAGATAACAAACGCACTGAGAAAGAACCCTAAGAAGCATCCTCCTTTTGACTTAAATAAGGGAATCCCGGACCGTTTTACATATGCTCCGAAGATGTACAGACATACAAACCAAAGTACGGAATAACCACGGGCAATGTTTAAATAATCCTTCCAGTAAAATACCGAAGGCATCACGGAAAACAGAATAAAAGAGCTGACAAAAAGAATTCCCATTCGTTTTTTGTCACAGTTGTCCATGAGAAGATTTAAAAACGGACTGATGACAAGAAGAATCAGATACTTGGTTGCAAACCAGTAAGTCTCATTCGAAATCGGGAAAAACGCCTTTGCCAGATCCAAACCCGAAAACGTATTGAGTCCCGTCAGAATACTCACAAGATAAAGAATTACCGAGTATTCCAGTACCTGAAGCCAGATTCTGATGATCCGGCTTAATTTGAATTTCTTCTCCGACATGAAATAACCGGTCAGCAAAACAAAGCAGTTCACGGCACAAATGCAGAGGGATTCGCTAAACCACCCCACATAGAATCCGGGGTCGGAGGCCGGCACTCTGTCCAGGAATCCGCTTTTCCCCCAGTAATGCAATGCGACAACCATAATCATCGAAACAATGCGTAACAGTTCAAAATTCGGTTCCCGTTTTGTTTTCGAATCTGCCTCTTTCATCCTCAAATATCCTTTGCAGGCAGATCATTCAGCATCTCATCCAGTATGAATGCGGCATCATACACAAGTTCCGGACACGGTCTTTTTTGGTAGTATTCTTCACTTCTCTTCTCCGGCGCTCCGCCGCTTTTTGCATTCAGACTTGCCATTGCAAGAAGCTCTCCGCAATTGATGCTTCCGTTCTTTTCCTTAAACCGTTCCGCAAATTCCCTGACCAGAGCATAATGCTGCTTTTTTGCTTCATAATCGGCAGGGTCGGAATAACCCTTTACGATTCCGAGTACCAATGCGGCACCGCTTACCGCGCCGCAGGTCTGACGCAGTCGTCCCATTCCTCCTCCGAAAGAGGATGCCATACGTGCGGATGTTTCAAGGTCATACCCCGTAACATCCGAAAAAGCGCCCAAAACAGCCTGCGCACAGTTATATCCTTTCAAAAACAGTTCTTTCGCTTCTTCCGCGTGATTTGTCATAATCAATCCTCATCTCAGTTTTTCCACTTTTCCGCCGAGTGCGGTTACATTTTCCCGATAGCATTGATTTATATCTTCAAAGCTGTATGCCATGGACCATCCCCATGCGGCATCGCTCCGGATAATCGTTTCTCCGCTAAAATCGCTGATTACTCCGCCATTCGGATTCACACGAAGTCCCTCAAAGTAAACCGCATCATAGCAGATCTGCTCTCCGTGGTTTTCGTTATACCATGTAACACGATATATAATTACCAGCCGGTTGGATCTTTTGGGGATTTCATTCGGAATATCCGTAATCAGATATGCCGAATCAAACACTGCATCCGTTTTTTCATAATTTCGAAGCGC
>CADCOL010000077.1 GCA_902803015.1 uncultured Lachnospiraceae bacterium
TGAATCTTCCGGTATTGTGACGGAAGAAGAATCCATTTCTGAAAAGGAAGAGTCTGCCTCCGGTCCGGAGGAAGGTGCTGTGCTGTCGGAAGAACAACCGGCGGAAAATGAAGAAGAGATCCCGGAACCAGCAGTTCCGGAGGATATTCAGGGAGAAGTGCCTGAAGAAAACAATTCTGAAACAGTTCCGGAAGAAGTTCCTGACGAAAATGATACTGAAACGGTTCCGGAAGAAGTTGAATCAGAAGCATCGGTCGAGGATATTTCCGAGGCAGCTCCGGACGAGGGTGCTTCGGAAGTGCCCCCGGAAAAGGAAAACGCTCCGGAAGAAGCAGAGAATGGAGAAGGAATCCTTTCGGAACGCGCAAGCTCCGGAAAATGCGGCGACAATGTAACCTGGTCTTTCGATGATGGTACCCTGACGATCTCCGGAACCGGAGATATGTATGATTATGATTCGAGTGATCCGGGGTACTTTGACTTGAGAAATGAGATCTATACACTGATCATTGAAGACGGCATTACGAATATCGGTAAATATGCATTTTATGATTTTGAAAGCATAAATACAGTTGAGATTCCGGAATCCGTAAAAACGCTGCGCGATTTCGCATTTGCCCAGTGCATGTGGATGGAGAGTATCGTAATCAATCAAGGCGTGACAAGCATCGGGTCCAAAGTGTTTTACGGATGTTCAGAACTCACAGATGTGGAATTCAGGGGAAGTGCGCCAACTATAAGTTCTGATGCATTTACCGGCGTCACAGCAAAAGTATATTATCCAACTTATTCGAGTTATATAACGGGCTGGACTTCTGACGTTATGATGAACTATGGCGGAAATCTCACCTGGAAAGATAACAATAAGTGCGGCGACAAAGTTACCTGGTATATATCGTCCGGTACGCTATATATTCAAGGCGAGGGGCCGATGTGGGATTTCGATGACGAAGATCCGCGTTACTTAAAACAAAAAGATAAGATTAATCGCGTCTACGTTTCATGGGAAATCACCAGAATCGGAAATTATGCCTTTTTTGATCTTGACACTATAACAAGAGCTACCATAGGTGACGATGTAACAGAAATCGGCAATGATGCGTTCGAAAAATGCAGCAGCCTGACATCTGTGAAGATTCCCGCGGGTGTGACTTCTATCGGAGAACACGCTTTTGCTTTCTGCACGGCGTTGGAGAAGATCGAATTTCTGGGGAGTGCGCCTGCTTTCGGGAACAATTATGTATTTGCCAATGTAACCGCAACGGCCACATACCTTCCTGTCGACGGCTGGTCAGCTTCTAGTTTTAAGGATTATGGCGGTACGATTACATGGGTCATTGATAATAAGGTCGGCAACAATGTGACCTGGGCTCTCAACGGAGGTGTCTTAACGCTCTCCGGCAGCGGATTTACATACGATTATACTGAATCTCAACACCCATCTTATTGGATTCAAAGGGAAAACATTAAGTCGATCGTTGTTGAAGAAGGCGTATTATCACTGGGGAATTATATGTTCAACGGCCTTTACAATGCGACAAAAATAACGCTTCCTTCCAGCCTGCAATACATAAATGGATATGCTTTTAGTTACTGCAGATCTCTTCAGAAGATAGATATTCCATCCGGGATAAACAAAATAGCAGAGGGGACTTTTTACCATTGTTTATCTCTTGAGAATGTTACCCTGCCGCCTTCTGTAACCGTCATAGGGGAGCAAGCTTTTTACGATTGCGAAGCTCTCAAGGAAATCGTTATTCCGTCAGGTGTAGAACGAATAGAAAGAAATACTTTTTATAATTGCCCCGCACTTGAGAAAATTACCCTGCCGGGGAATCTGAAGTATATAGGAGAGTATACATTTTGGGGAACCGGTCTTACATCTATTACACTCCCGTCCGGATTAGAGGAAATTCAAAAGTATGCGTTTGGCTGCCCTATTACTGAAGTCTCCATACCGGCCAGTGTGACAGCAATCGCTGATGATGCTTTTGCCGGATGTACGAAGCTTAAGAAGTTCATTGTCGATAAAGAGAATAAATCATTTACATCCGCAGATGGCGTTTTATTCAGTAAGCAAAAAACGATTCTTCTGCGGTACCCGCTCGCGAAAGAGGATAATTCCTATTCCGTCCCTGCCGGGACCGAAACGATTCAAGCCAGCGCGTTCGCCAACAGCATAAACCTTGTCTCGGTTACGATACCGGGCGGTGTTACTGTTAAGAA
>CADCOL010000078.1 GCA_902803015.1 uncultured Lachnospiraceae bacterium
GTATCCGCCCATGTACTTTGCAGCGCCTTCGGAAGTCTGGATGATAACCGGTGTATTGGTCTCCTGAACTGCCTTAAGAATGCACTGGGTCCACTCTAAGTTGTTGGTGTTGAAAGCCGGAATTGCATAGTGGCCTTCTTTTGCCTTGTTAATCATTTCTGTAGCAGAAACTAATGCCATAATTTTATCCTCCGTTTTTATTTATTTGTTAACAGATAAACTGTCAATCTCGCAAAGAAGATTATATCCTATTTCGAAATAAAAGAAAAGATTTCACGAAAAAGAAAACCTAAAAAAACTGTGAAGTCCGTCCTAGTACCGATGGTAGCCTTCCGTCACGCAATACTTATTCCAGTAATCGCGAAGTTCTCCCTCGTAAATCGGAATAAACCCTTCCGCCCCGATAAAATCAATCACATCCACTTTACGATAATTCTTGTCCGTAAAATGTACGCCGATATGCTGCAGAATTCTTCCGACATACTGTGTACAGTAATACGCATTCGGAAAATACGGATACCGGTTCCAGTTCGCCGCTATGATTCCGATCATGTTATACGGCAGTTTCCTGTGAACCTCCCAGGACTTGCGGACGATTCTTACCGCTTCCCGGTACTGTCCTTCCGTAACCTTTACTTCATAGATGAGTATTTTTGTATGCGGAAACCGTCTGTATACATTCCTGTCCGGAATTTCATGCACCAGTCCGCCCGGATAAATCATCCACTTACAAAGCCTTCCGAAGCTGTACATATGATGCAGTCTCCGATCGAGAGAAATCGAAACATGCGAAAACTCGCTTTTCTCCCTTCTTCGAATCAGTCTGGACGGAAGCGTTCCGGTCATGGATACAATCACGTAAAGACTTTTATTCTTTTCGCCATCCATTGCTGTTTGCTAACACTCCTTATTCTTCGAACATCGCGAACATTTCTTCATAGGTTTCGCGTCTGCGAACCAGTTTGGCCGTTCCGTCCTTCGTAATCATTACTTCCGCCGCTCTGCGTCTTGTATTGTAATTCGAGCTCATGGAGAAGCCGTATGCACCGGCATCCAGAACGCAAACGAGGTCGCCCCTTTGAATCTTCGGCAGATTTCTGTCTTTTGCAAGCAAATCGCCGGATTCGCAGATATTGCCGGTTACGTATACATTCTCGCGTTCTCCGTCCGTTACGGCTTTGCCGTCGCGAAGAATCTCGATATCATGCCAGGAATCGTAAAGAGTCGGTCTTGCAAGCACGTTCATACCGATATCGGTTCCGGCATATTTGTTTCCGTAGTTCTGTTTTACCGCATGTACGCGTCCTAAAATCACGCCGCCTTCCGCAACGCAGTAACGTCCCGGTTCGCTCTTGAAAAGAGGAATGTTGTCCGGATGTCTTTCCACATAGGCATCGAGAAGCGCCGTAAATCTTGCGGAGAAGCTCTCCATGTCAAACTTTGCCTCATCATCCAGCTTGTGATACGGAATACCGTATCCGCCGCCGAAATCGATGTACTCGAGTTCGTCGAATTTTTCCGCAATGCGAAGGAAGTTTTCCACCGCATCGAGGAACGGCTGCGGATCCAGATACTGGCTTCCTACATGCTGGTTAATCTCGGCGATATGTAAATCGTATTTCTTTGCGATGTCAAAAATCGCATCCACGTCATGCTCTTCAATCCCGAACTTGGTCTTCTTGCCCGCGGTAACCACCTTCTCATGATGACCTGCGCCGACACCGGGATTGATACGAACGGAGCATTTGCCGCCCGGATTTAATGTTCCGAAAAGTTCAAGCTGCTCCAAGCTGTCCAGACTCGTCATGATATTGTTGTCGATGGCATACTTAAGCTCTTCTTCCGAAACATTGTTCGGTACGAAGAAAATGCGGTCCGAAGGAAATCCCGCCTTCTTTAAAAGCATCATTTCGCCGACGCTCATCGCATCCGCATTCAGTCCTTCTTCCAGTGCTATTTTCAGAATGCTTAAATTGCTGTTGGCCTTCATGGAAAAATTCGCACGATACGGATACTTTGTAATAACATTCGCTACCGCTCTCATATGTTCACGAAGATTCTCCTCGTTATACACATAAAGCGGGGTGTCATATTTCTGTGCCAGTAATTCCGGATTCTCTTTTCCGAAGAATCCGCTTTCTTCAACATAAGATTTCATGGTTTTGCCCTCATTTACCGCATTAAACTAAATCCGTTTCAATCAAATAAAAACATTGAATAAGATAACATTTTTAGCGGGTTTTGTCAAAATACGTGTATAATAAATTACAGGAAACGGAGGATTTGATTATGGCGATTCTTGCAGCATTTATGGTTCCCCATCCGCCCCTGATCGTACCGGCGGTCGGACGCGGCGAGGAAAAACAGGTTCAGACCACAATAGACAGTTACGAACGCGTTGCAAAAGAGATTGCGGCGCTTAAGCCCGACACCATTGTAATCTCCTCCCCGCATGCGGTATTGTACCGGGATTATTTCCATATTTCTCCCGGGGAAAATGCATCCGGTTCATTTGCGCGCTTTCGCGCACCGGAAGTGCGCTTTTCCGAAAACTACGATACCGGACTGGTTGCTGAGATTTCAAAGCTTGCAAAGGAATGCCGGCTTCCTGCCGGAACCGAAGGGGAACTGGACCGGACACTCGATCACGGAACCATGGTGCCGCTTTATTTTATCCGAAAACACTATACCGAAGGACGAATCATCCGCGTCGGTTTGTCCGGCCTTTCGTATGAAGATCATTACAAACTGGGGCAGCTGATTCAGAAAGCCGCAGATAACCTCGGACGGCGCGTCGTTTATGTGGCAAGCGGCGATTTGTCGCACAAACTGCAGCACTACGGACCGTACGGATTCGTAAAAGAAGGCCCCGAATACGATGCAAAACTAATGGAAGTCTGCTCGCAGGGGGCCTTAAAAGAACTTATGGATTTCGATGAGGATTTCTGTGATGCGGCCGCGGAATGCGGACACCGCTCCTTCGTAATCATGGCAGGTGCGCTGGACGGAATCCGGATTCGTGCGACAAAGTTTTCCCACGAAGACGTCACCGGCGTCGGTTACGGAATCTGCAGTTTCTATCCTCAGGAATAGATTTTATCTTTAAGAAACTTTCCTAAAGCTCCTGCTTTGCATTGGCAAGCAGGAGTTTTATTCTGTTCTGCTGGTTAATCTCACTCGCGGATGCATCGTAATCGATGGCAATTAAGTTCACGCCCGGATTACGCTCTTTCACCACCTTCATGACACCCTTGCCGACAATATGGTTCGGCAGGCATCCGAAGGGCTGCGTAATGACGATATTGTTCGTGCCGCGGTCGATATGCTCTACCATCTCGGCTACGAGAAGCCAGCCCTCGCCCATTTTTACCCCGTAGTTTACGTACGGCTTCGCGAGTGCCACGGTATGCGCAAACGGTGTCGGCGCGTCAAAATCACTCTCTTTATGGATGGCATCGATAATATCCTGCTGTTTCTTTACAAAAATTTTATACGCAAGACGCAGGATGCCGATGCTCTTTTTGTGGATGCGGTACATATCGTACTCAAGGACACGTCCGTAAATATAGAACAGGGCAAAATCCATAAGCCCAGCCATATTCGGCTCCGCGCCTTCCTCGATTAAGTAGTTCTCCAGGAAACGGTTTGCAAGGGGCGAGAACTTTACATAGATTTCGCCGACGATGCCGACCTTTACTTTCTCAATGCCGTCAAGTTCAATGGTCTTGTAATCCCGGATGATATCGACATAGGTCTTCTTAATCTTCGAATACGGCAGAATGCCGGGTTTCTTAAGCTGCTCGACGCAGAGTTTCGTCCATTTGTCCGCCATCGCTTCCGCTTCGCCCTTATGCACTTCGTGCGCCTTGACCTGATTGCAGAGCACCATCAGCACATCGCCGTAGATGACCGAATAAAGCATTCTTCGCATCATCGGGATGCTTAATTTGAATCCGGAGTTTTTCTCAAGTCCCACGAAGTTTAAGGAAATAACCGGAATGTAGCCGTAGCCTGCTTTGACAAGTGCCTTTCGGATTAAGGAAATGTAATTGGATGCACGGCATCCGCCGCCGGTCTGCGTAAAGAAAAGCGCGGTTTTATGCACATCGTAGTTTCCGGAATTCAGTGCCGAAATAAACTGTCCGACTACCAAAGTCGCCGGATAGCACGCATCGTTATGCACGTATTTTAAACCGGTGTCGATGACTTCCTTGCCCGTATTCTCGAGAAGTTCCGCATGATACCCGTATGCATTAAGAAGCGCCGCCAGCATTTTTAAATGCCGCGGAAGCATGGTGGGAATCAGGATGCGGTAATCCTTCTTCATCTCTTTTGTAAATTCAACTCTGCCCTGTTCGTCCATGATACTGTATTCTTTCTTTCGTGCGAAAATTCGCACACTGCATTATTTCTTCTCTCTGTCACGCATCTCAAGTGCGCCGAGCAACGATCTTAAGCGGATGTTTACCGCGCTTAAATTGTTGATTTCGTCGATTTTAATCTGCGTATAGATGCGGCCCTTGCGCTCTAAAATGGAACGCACCTCATCGGATGTAATCGCATCGATGCCGCAGCCGAAGCTGACAAGCTGTACAAGCTCCATATCCTCGCGTTCAGTCACGTATTCCGCCGCGGAGTAAAGTCTTGCATGGTAGGTCCACTGGTTCAAAACCTTCGTCGGAATCCTGCCGATGCGGTATGCGATACTGTCCTCGGTAATGATTGCGAATCCGAGACTTTCCGCAAGCAGGTCGATACCGTGATTGATTTCCGGATCCACATGGTAAGGACGGCCCGCCAGAACCATGATCCGCATGCCCTTTTCATTCGCTTCCTTCACGATGCGGTCCGCTTCGGCGCGAAGCTCCTCATGATACTTATGATACAGGTCGAAGCCGTGACGGATTGCATGCAGATACTGTGCCTCGGTGAATTTGCCCAGCTTCTCCGGCATCAGCATCATCAGCTCCCTTGCCAGTTCTTTCTCATCGTTGATGTTTAAAAACGGCTGGAAGTACGTAATCTGCTTTAAAATATCCATATTATCCTTCAAAAGTTCGGGATAATACGCAACAATCGGGCAGTTGTAATGGTTGTCGCCCGCATTTTCATCCAGGTTATAGGTAAGGCACGGAGCAAAAATCGCATCCACACCGTCTTCGATTAATTTGACGATATGTCCGTGCATAATCTTTGCAGGATAGCAC
>CADCOL010000079.1 GCA_902803015.1 uncultured Lachnospiraceae bacterium
CGGATCCTTGATTGCGGATACCCAGGTACCGATCTGCGCGATAATGGTTCCGACAATCAGTGTCGCGAAAAGACCGGTGGCCATTCCGCCGAGTCCGTCAATGAAGATTTCTGTGAGTATTTCTTTTACTTTTTTCATGTTACAACCTCATCCTTCAGAAGTGATTTATATTCTCCCAATACATACTTCCTCAAATTAAAAAAATACCACAAATACACTGCAAAGTCAAAACGAAGAATCTCCCGCAAAGCGCTTTACTTTTCAATGTGGATGTGGTATTCTAAACTATGTTGTGAGAGCAACATAAACTATTTATATTTTTATTTTTTTGGAGGTAATGTTTTCATGAACAAGGGTACAGTTAAGTGGTTTAATAACCAAAAAGGTTACGGTTTCATTTCTGACGAATCAGGAAATGATGTTTTCGTTCACTACACCGGAATCAAGTCCGAAGGATTCAAGTCTTTGGAAGAAGGCGCAGCTGTTGAATTCGAAGTAGTTAACGGAGAAAAAGGACCTCAGGCAGTAAACGTAACCAAGTTATAAATCATTTATCATCATATATTTGAATTTGTAATTTTCTTAACGTAAACACCGAAATGATTCTAAAAGAGATATGCGAATGCATATCTCTTTTTTCGTACTTATTATTTTTCCGTCGCCCTGACGCTTCAGCTTGCAGCTGTATAATGCTGTCTGCTATATTTCTTTGCACATCTCAAGGATATCCGAAAATGCCAGCTTCCCTCCGAACAGGTCGAGTGCGCTGCCTACCGTCACGTGGATACGGCCGAGGCCGATCTCCTTTAAGAGGCGAATATCGTCAAGCGAATGCACGCCGCCCGCATACGTAATCGCATTGCCCTCGTAGGATGAAAGCTCTCTGACAAGATTTGCCTCGATTCCGTTCGCATTGCCTTCTACATCCACGGCGTGGATCAGATACTCGTCACAATACTCTTCCAATTCTTTCAAAAGCGAAGCATTCAGCACGGCATCCGTCTTCGTCTGCCAGCGGTCCGTCATAATGTGATATCCGTCCTCATACCGCTTGCAGCTTAAATCGAACACCACATGTTCGCGTCCTGCTGCCGCAGCGAGTTTTTCCATTTTCTCCCGGCTTAATGACCCGTCTTCAAACAGATACGAAGTCACAATAACATGCGATGCGCCGGCCTCCAGATACTGCGCCGCATTCGCATCCGTAATTCCTCCGCCGATCATCAGCCCGCCGGGGTATGCCAGGAGTGCCGATAAAGCCTGCTCCTTCGTTGCTTCAAAAAAAGGAGATCCCTCTTTGTTTAACAGGATTACATGGCCGCCTTTTAAGCCGTATTTTTGATACAGCTTTGCGTAGAATGCCGCATCCTTTTCGGATACGAAATTCTCTTCGGCCAGATCGCCTGCATCCTTCAGAGTGGATCCCACAATCTGTTTTACTTTTCCGTTATGAATATCAATACACGGTCTGAATTCCATTAAATAACATCCTGCATGGTGTAGAAACCGGGTTCTTTGCCTGACAAAAACTTTGCAGCCGTTACGGCACCCTTTGCAAAAATCGCTCTGGAATATGCACTGTGGCTGAACGTAATCACTTCATCCTGTCCGGCAAAAATCACATCATGGTCGCCTACGATGCTTCCGCCGCGAATCGAGGAAATACCGATTTCGTTTTCTTCTCTCTTCTCTCTTCTCGTGGTACGGTCATATACATAGTGGTATTTATTGTCCACCTCTTCGTTCATGCAGTTCGCAAGATCGAGAGCCGTTCCCGAAGGAGCATCCAGTTTCTGGTTATGATGCTTTTCCACGATTTCAATATCGTATCCTTCGTTTCCGAGGATTACAACCGCCTGCTTTAAAAGCTTTTCCAAAACATTGATTCCGACGGACATGTTGCCGCTTTTAAGAATCGCAACGCTCTTTGATGCTTCGCGAATCTGCGCAAGCTGCTCTTCGGAATGTCCGGTGGAGCAAAGTACAACCGGTGTATTCGTCTTAATGCAACTTTCCAGTAAATCGTTCGTCACTTTCGACGAAGAAAAATCAATCACAACATCTGCTTCAACATCACATTCCGCAATGCTTGTAAATACCGGATAAGAATTGGCTACCTCGGTAAACTGATCGATGCCCGCAACAATCCGCATCTGCTCTTCTTTTTCAACCATCGCCGTAACCGCACGACCCATACGGCCGTTGCATCCGCATAAAAGAACCCGAATCATTTATTCCAATGCTCCTTATAAAATACCGTAG
>CADCOL010000080.1 GCA_902803015.1 uncultured Lachnospiraceae bacterium
CTTTCCAAGCTCTTCCCGAAAGAGATCAATGTACTTATCTGTTTTTATAAGCTGCATGAATCCGACATAAATCTTATCCGCCATAGCGGTAATCTCTATCGTAAAATGTCCTTCGATAACAAAAACAAACCATTCCACGTAATCTGCCAGTTCTCCCCAATCCATCAGACCTGTGTAATTGGCAACAAAACTTCCGTGCTGAGCATCCTTACCTGTCATAAGGCTGTTTTGGGCCATATATTTCCTTTTTGCCTTAAGACCATGCTGTTTGTCAACCTCTTCATACAGTTCAAACAGTTTTCTTACCTGTGCATGGCTGACGGTCGGGTCTGTCTGAAGAATAAACTGTCCTCTGGTTCTCGTTCCCAGTTTTTCCAAATCACCGCTTAAACTGTCCCTGTCATAATCCACATATATATGACTCAAAAAATCGCAATGTGTATTGGGAAGTCCGACGCTGTCACGCAAATTATGTGCCGCCTCTCCAACTATGACCCTTTCTTTCTCGGGAAATACCCTGTCCAGGACTCTTGCAAACAAAACGAAGAACAGGGAAAGCACGCTGGAATCATTCCCCTTCGCAACTTTCAGAAGGTCCTGCTGATTGATAACTACAACCATATAATTCGGATTTCTTTTAATCGGAACGAACACTCCCGTAAGGTAATCCATTCCGAGAACCGGGGCTTTCTGAATTTTTCTGTTATAGATCGGCTCTTCCGTTGTCAGCATATCCATTGTGGGTTCCTCCGTCTCCCCCGGAAGAAAATCGCTGTCCGGTTTTCGGATTTCCGGTGCAAAAGGCTCCACATTGTATTTTTCTTTGACATACTCGTATACATTTGTCATAACCCACGGCTGAAAACCTCTTCCGCCGCACATGGTATGACTTATGTTGAAAAAAATATCTTTTCCCGAGCAATCCACGAAAAGCAGATGATTATTTATTTCGCCGCTTCCGATCATCGGCATTTTTTCGGCCGTAGGCATCACGACAATCTTCTTATCGTTTGGAACGAGAAGATACCCGCCATCCTCATCAACAGTTACTCTGACGGCAAAATAAGGGTATCGCCGGATAGCGGAATTAACCGCATGATCCAATACCTTTATATCGATCTCATCCTTCATCCTGACATGGATACGGACAGTATGAGAAAAATATTTTTCGCTCTGATAGAGTCTGTATGTATCAACACTGTATTTCATGCCCTGTACCGCCTCTCCAACTTCATTCCCGGTCATTCCGCTTCCGTTTCAGTCTGCGAACATCTCCATATCGATGCATTTCCAGACACCGATCGGTAACTCGCAGTCCCTCATGCCGTATTCCTTAAACCCGCAGGCCTCGTAACAACGCTTTGCACTCTCGTTATTTTCAAATACACCGAGGTCGATTCGCGAAGCACCTAATTTTTCTTTTACATACTGAATTCCTAAAAGGAGCATTTCTTTTCCGTAACCTTTTCCGCGAAGAGACGGATCGACGATAACAAATCCGAACCGGACACTGCTGTCATCCTCTTCTCTCGGATATCTTATAATAAAATGTCCGATTACTTTTCCTTCTTCATCCACTGCCGTCAGAGGGAAAAATCTGCCCGATGCAAGCTGCGGTGCATAGTTTTCTTCTATGTCATTTCCGGCGAGCGGATATTTATTAAACCTGTCGGCCGACCATTTATAAAGCTCTTCCTCCGTCCGCAGCCATCCGGCGATAACCGGTGAATCTTCATTCCTGTAATCCCGTAATATCATGAATTTTCCTCCTTCTGTTCATTCCCCTTGTAAAATCGGATCATATTTCGATTATATCCGGTGGTTACCAGGTAGGCTTTTTCCTTATGACTTTCCATCAACCCGCTGAGTATAAACCCGCTTAATCCTTTTATCGGGGTGTCCGGATCGGTTAAATCAAACAACTCACCGGAATCCCTTTCTATAATCAGAACCGAATCCTCTTCAAAGAATAATGAAAACTCTATCAACGGAGGTTTTTTCTTATGTCTGTTCTTTTCAAGAATCGTAAGTCCGATTTCTTCCACAAAGAGAGCCGCGCGACCGGATTCTTTCTGAGAATAATCATGCGAAACCAGACTCTTCTCAACCTGTTCCGAAAGTTTGCCTGCGGCATCACCGGAAAGCGTATCATCCATGACAACAATCTCCGAATCCATGCCCTTAAGCAGGAACGGGAAATTGCCCTTTCCAAACCGGAGAAACACAAAACATAAAGCTGAAACAAGCGTCAGAACCGGTGCAATCACAAATCCTGCCCACATACCGTTTATTCCAAAGAATGTCGAACCCGCAACCGGCAAAAGAATATAAAGCAAACCGTTCTGCAAGCAGGCAAAACAGGTTGCCATTCCAATCCGGTCTATAAGCATGTAGTAAGATGTCATAAGGGAAACCGCACTGCAGAATGCAAATCCCAGTGATACAATACGAATTGCCAAAACAGAGGGTTCGAGCGCTTCTCCGCCCGTAATTCCGAAAAGACCGCAAAACTGTTTTGCGAAAATCCAGATTAACCCGGTCGCCACAACGCCTTCCAAAAACGCAACCTTAATCGCCGATTTCATGACACGCTTGATTAACCGGTGATTCTTTTCTCCGAAGTATGTTCCGATGAGCGGCTGCATTGCCATTCCGACACCGTCCATAACAACACTGAACTCAATCAGGCTTACAACCACCGCAAGTGTGATCAGCGCAGAAGCCCCGTAATTTCTCGAAACAAAACCGATCATGACATAGTCCATCAGACCCCAGCAAAGATATACCGATGAATCCACGATACTGTATCTTGATGTAAGGAAAAAATCTTTGACGGAAAGGTGCCATACAAAGTGAAGCGTATTACACTTGCGGAAATAATGCCAGCAACAGGTAAGAATGCCCAGTCCGTTTCCGATGACGGACCCCAGGATAATCCCCGTCATACCAAAGAACTTTGCAAGCACAATTGAGCAAACGATATTTCCGCCAATCTGGAAAACATAACAGATATTATTACAAAGCTCGTCTCCGTCGCTGTATACCATCTGCTCGAGATAAAAAATAACAATGGTCAGAAGTGCATTAAGCGGCGCAAGACGATAGTATTTAAGAGACTGTTCCAGAATCTCTCCGGTGATTCCGTTTGCACTGAAGTAAATATTCCGGATCAGGAGAATCGTAATTGCGGAAATCAGTCCGATGGAAATGCTTATTATAAGTCCCTGACCGTAAATCTCATCTGCACGCTTTTTTCTCATTGCCCCGACTTCTCTCGTATATACGATTCCGACTCCGGTGGAAACCAAATCTCCGAAAAAAGTAACAATTCCCGTTACGGGAGTAATCGCATTAATCGCCGCTACTCCCGATTCACCGATAAAATGACCGGCAATTATGCTGTCACAAAGAAGCATGATGTACATTACCGCCTTTGTAAAAGTTCCGGACAAAAACATTGAATAGAATTTTTTCTCACAAAAACCGTTCATTCAGGTCCTCATCTTCCTTCGGTCATTCTTTTAAATCCATACGAAATGTCCAGTTCCCGAAAACTTTCCCGTTAAAATCAAGCCTCTCTTCTTCGACAAGCGTAAATCCGTTATCCTGATAGAATTTCACGTTTTTTTCCGAATTTGTCGTAACGGTAATTAAATTCCCGTTGTTCTCCTTAACCATGGGAATCACGAAATTCCGTATGGCATCCGTACCGAGACCTTCCTTTTGATGTTTCGGCGAGACAGCAAGAAAATATAAATGCCAACGGGGTTCCTTTATACTTTTAACAACAACCTCCGTTCGTTCCGATAAATCAAGATACTGAAACGTTTTTTTCAAACCGAGTTTCAGAAAAATACCCGGCATTCCGCTTACCAGATAATCAAAAAAACCAATGGGCTTATCCGTCGGCGCTTCCAGAATCACCACATCAACAACCCGTCCGTCCAGAAATCCGATATAACACCGGTCCTTACGAATGGTTGCACGAAATATACTCGTCAGGCTCTGTTCATAAAAGCTTTGCAATTTCTGCTCCGTCTTAAATGTGCCTTCAAAAATACCGTAAAAAAGCGGATAGTACCTAAAGGCTTCCAAAAAAACTTCCAGTACTTCCGCTTCATAGGATTTGTCATATTGCTTATACTCAATCATAGTGTCACACCGAAAAAGCAAACTTTCCCCTAAAAAGTTCTTCAGATCTTTATTGAAACATTCTACACCCCATTGTCCAACAAATGTCCAACGCAGTTTGAAAACAGGTTTCTACTTAAACCTCAGTGCTTCAATGTTATACTCTTCCTCATTGTGCGTTGTTTGTTGTATTCTAACGAACTCTTTCAGATTATACTTTGTAAAAACATCAACTTTGCTGCTGTTAACATCGTCCGTTTCCGGAACCATCGGATGTGCGTAGTTAATATCGATATCGTAACAATGCTTTTTAAAATGATCCAACCCCGTAAAAACGTCCGAACAAAGTATGGAGACGTTGAAGATTTTTTTATTATCTTTGCATAATTTCGCATAAGAATCGATGTCCAGACCTTCCATATCCTCGGAAGTAATGATATAGAATTCAATTCCTTTTTTCGTCTTTAACGCATCTTCAATCGTA
>CADCOL010000081.1 GCA_902803015.1 uncultured Lachnospiraceae bacterium
ACAAACTGACTCACGGGATTATTCACGGCCTGTCCGCGCATCACGCGGTATCCTGCTGCCGTAAGTGTCAGTTCCTCTTTTGCACGTGTCATGCCGACATATGCCAGTCTTCTTTCCTCTTCCATTTCCTCGGGTCCCGCAAAAATGGTTCCCTCTCCGGGAAAGAGTCCGTCCTCCATGCCCGCAATATAAACATGATCAAATTCCAGACCTTTTGCCGCATGCAGTGTCATCAAAAGCACACGGTCATTGTCCTCGGACACATTATCGATATCCGCAACAAGCGAAACTTCATTTAAAAAATCCGTAAGCGAAGGTCCGTGTTCGTCCTCAGGATTCTCCTGTGCGTATTTTTCCTCAAAAACCGCTGCCTTCGAAATGAATTCATCGAGGTTCTCAATACGGTCCGCATCCTCATCGTCACCGGATACGCGCAAATCTTCCAGATAACCGCTTTCGTTTAACACATCATCAATCAGTTCCGGCAAATCGTCGTAATATTCTTCGTCCGCCGCACGGGAGCGAATCCGCTCAATCATTTCCGCGAATTCCGTCATTTTCTGCGCTGTCTTGCCAAGTCCCGGTATGCGGTCCGCATGCGCGATGGCATCAAAAAGGTTGATATCGTTGTTTGCCGCATAAACCGCCGCTTTCTCGACGCTTGTGGCGCCGATTCCGCGCTTCGGCACATTAATGATACGTTTTACCATTAAATCGTCGTTGCCGTTCGCAATGGTCTTTAAATAAGCCAGAATATCCTTGATTTCTTTTCTTCCGTAGAAATTCTGTCCGCCCACAATCTGGTACGGCGTATTCTCGTAAAGGAAACGCTCTTCCAGTTCACGGGACTGCGCATTGGTACGATAAAGAACCGCACAGTCCTTAAACTGCGCCTCACGCTTTCTGACCTTTCTCGCGATATCGTCGGCAATATACTCTGCCTCTTCCTTTTGTGACGAAAGAAGGCGAAAATGGACTTTATGTCCTTCCCCTTTATCCGTCCAAAGCGATTTGGCTTTCCTGCCCTGATTGTTTGCAATTACAGCATTTGCCGCATTTAAAATATTCTGGGTTGAACGGTAATTCTGCTCAAGTTTGATTACCGCCGCCTCCGGGTAGTTCTTCTCGAAATCGAGGATATTGTGAATGTTTGCTCCGCGGAACTTGTAAATACTCTGATCGTCATCGCCAACCACACAGAGATTCCGGTATTTGTCGGCCAAAAGCCTTACCAGTTCAAACTGCGCCGTATTCGTATCCTGATACTCATCCACGTGAATGTAACGAAAGCGCTCCTGATAGGAATTCAAAACCTCGGGATGTACACGGAACAACTTTACGGTATTTACGATTAAATCGTCAAAATCCATCGCATTGTTGGATTTTAACTGCTTTTGGTACATGTGATATGCTTCGGCAATCTTTGATTCAATCGGGTCGTTTCCGGCCATGCGGTCGTACTCCTCGGGAGAAACCAGTTCATCCTTATTGGAGGAAATCACATTCAGAATCGTTTTTTCCTTCAGCTTCTTGGTATCAATCCCCATCTGGGCGCAGATATTCTTCATCAGTGTTTTCTGATCGTCAGCATCGTAAATGGAGAAAGAATCATCATATCCAAGTAAAGCCGCATGTCGTCTTAAAATCCGCACGCAGGTCGAGTGAAATGTTGCAACCCAGATGGAATCCGCGCCGAATCCTACAATACGGTCCACACGTTCGCGCATCTCGCCGGCCGCCTTGTTGGTAAAGGTAATCGCAAGGATATTCCAGGGATTCACGTCGTGATCGAGAAGATTCGCGATACGATAGGTAATCGTCCTGGTCTTGCCACTTCCTGCACCCGCAAGGATCAGTACCGGTCCTTCCAGTGTTTCCGCCGCTTTCAATTGTTCGGGATTTAAAAATTTCTCTAAATGCATCAGTCTTCTTTTGCTTCCTCTTCTTCGGTAAGAGGATCTACTTCCACGTCAAAACGGTAAACGTCATCAATTACGTTATTCTTTACCATGTTACGCATTGCTTCGTAATGAGGACCGGATCTCCAGCCCTGATCGACGGAACCGGAGCCGCTTGTGACAATCGTGGTATTCGGATAGATTTCACGAAGTTCCTGCAGTTCTTCTCTCGGAATTCTTGTTCCGTAAATCCAGAGTTTCTGCAGATTCGGCAAATCCTTAATCGCTTCCGTGCTTTCCACGGGGTTGTAACAGAAATTCAAATCCTCAAGTTCCTTTAATTCCGCCAAAACACTGATATCCTTTACATCGTTTGCAAAGAATTCCAGATATCGCAGATGAGGACAGTATTTTAATGCCGAAATGTCTTTTAAACGTCTGGAGCTGCCGTCGGTCGGATAGTTTTCCACCAGAATCAGCACGCGCAGTTCCGGCATGTACTCAAGGAAACTTAAGTCCGAAACACAGCAGTGTCCGATATCGAGCGCTACCATATCGGTGCAGTATTTAAAATACTTCACATCATCGTTATACAGTCTTCTGTTATCATTCAAACCGATCAGCGTGGAGAATCCGACGGAATCGGTCGGAATGGTCCACCAGCGGGTTTTGATATCCCAAACGATTTTTACATCGGGATGTGCATCCTGCAATGCCGCATACCCGTCGTTGTCGAGACCGCAGTTTTTCATCGTAAGCTTCTTTAAATGGGTCATGGAAGCAAAGAATTCATCCATATCGAGTTCGCTGACATCGATATCGGAAATATCCACTTCTTCCGTATTAGACATTACCTCAAACTCTTCGCCGAGTTTTACCGGCACGGGATCCGGTTCCGGTTCGGGTTCCGGCTCCGATTCACTTTCTTCTTCCACCATGCTTGCAAGTTCCGAAACGGCTTCGGTCGGGATCTCACTTACCGGTTCCGAATTGCCCTTCATCCCCTTGCATCCGGTACAAAGTACCAGCATTGCCACGATAATAAGAGACAGTCTTTTTTTCAGTTTCATCTTTCTTTCCTTCTTTCAGATTTCCCCGTCCGAAAACGACTTCCCGCCTTCGGCTCTTAGACAAATTTACTGCATCCGGTCAAAAACCGAATGCAGTAATTTTTGTATATCATCTTTAATTCGAACTTATTAAAGTACCGATTGCAGATTTTATTACAGTGCGTATGCCGCAGCCGGGTCCACAATATCAAGTCCCGCTTTCTTTACCGTATCATACGCTTTCTGGATATCGGAAACCTTTACGATCATGGAACCGAATTCCTTGCTGGAGCTTAAGGTATACATGTACTCGATATTGATTCCGTCCGCTGCCAGAACCTTCGTAAGCTTGTTTACGCTTCCGGGAACCTGCTCTAAGCGAACTCCCAGAACTTCCGTAAGTCTGGAAGAATATCCTGCTTCTTTCAGTGCCGCTTTTGCTTTGTCCGGATCGGATACGATCAGACGAAGTACACCGTACTCGCTGGTATCTGCCAAAGAGAGGCATGCAATATTAATCCCGTTTTCCGCCAAAAGATCCGTAACGCTTTCCAATCTTCCTTCTCTGTTTTCAAGAAAAACCGTTAACTGTTTTAAAAACATAATTCATACCCCCTTTTCTTATTCATCCAATACACGCTTGTCGATAACATGAACCGATTTGCCGGCGCTTCTCTCCAGTGTTCTCGGCTCAACCAGTTTTACCTTAACGGCAATCAGAATTGCACTCTGCAGAGCTGCTGCAATCTTCTTGGTTAAGTTCTCCATCTCTTTTACTTCATCGGAGAAGAAGCTTTCTTCCACTTCCACCTGAACTTCCAGGGTATCGAGGTTGTTGACACGATCCACAATCATTAAGTAATGAGGTGTGGTACCTGCAATTTCAAGCAGTGCCGTTTCAACCTGGGAAGGGAATACATTGACACCGCGGATAATCAGCATATCGTCGCTTCTTCCTTTGAATCTGGAGATTCTCGGTGTGGTTCTTCCGCATTCGCAGGTGGTATGATCGATGCTGGTTAAGTCCTTGGTACGATAACGGATTAAAGGCATTCCTTCCTTCGTAAGCGTTGTAAATACAAGTTCTCCGACCGTTCCGTCCGGTACCTGCTTTAACGTGTCGCGATCCACGATTTCCGCGAAGAAGTGGTCATCCTGTACATGAAGTCCCTTATGGAACTCGCAGTCGCATGCAACACCCGGTCCGCAGATTTCGGAAAGACCGTAAATATCATGTGCGTGAATGTGAAGCTTCTCTTCAATCTGCAGTCGCATTTTCTCGGTCCAGGGCTCCGCACCGCAGATAGCGGTCTTCAAGCTCAGTTTGTCGAGTGCATTCATTTCCTGAATGACTTCCGCAATGTGAAGCAGATAGGAAGGTGTGCAGGCAATTGCAGTTGCCTTGAAGTCTTCCATCATGGTAACCAGTCTCTTGGTATTACCGGTGGACATCGGAACCGTGGTGCATCCCAGATTCTCCGCGCCGTAGTGAAGTCCCAGACCACCCGTGAAGAGTCCGTATCCGTAAGCAACCTGAATAATGTCTTCCTTGGTTACGTTACACATCATCAGATCGCGTGCCACGCATTCCTGCCAGAGTTCGATATCCTTTCTGGTATACGCAACAACCGTTGCTTTTCCGGTCGTTCCGGAAGAAGCATGTACACGGACAATCTGTGACTGCGGTACTGCCAGAAGGCCGAACGGATAATTGTCTCTTAAATCGCTCTTTGTGGTAAAAGGCAGTTTCTCGATATCTTCGATGCCGCGGATATCACCGGGTTCCAGACCGAGTTCCTGCATTTTCTTTCTGTAGAATTCTACGTTGTGATAAACATTATCGACTAATTTGCGAAGACGTGCAGACTGCATATTCTGCATCTCATCGCGACTCATACATTCTCTTGCTTCATTCCAAATCATTGTTTTATCCTTTCCCGCGTCCCCTGCACCTCGTTAACGATTGATTTTAACCGGGCAATCCACGGGTGCTTTCGTACGCATTTGTCTTTGACGGCGGCCGAATAAGGCGCCTTTAACTAAGTGTCATCAAATGAGTTGACGTCTTACCGTCGTGTCAAAAGACAAATCCTGCCTCGAAAGCTTTTTTATTGATTTCGATGGTCTTCGGAGGTACGGTCTTTTCAATGACTTCCAGCCAGTCTTCTTTTGCAAAATCCATATGCTTTGCCGCTACTCCGACAATGATGGTATTGAAAACTCTGGAGTTTCCGAGTTTCTTTGCTTCTTCCATCGCATCCAGGGAAATCACTTTGTATTTCTTGGACAAATCTTCAATGATGCCTTCCGGATACTCTGCAGCACCGGTAACAACGGTCATCGGATCGATGCGCTGATCGTTAACGATGAGTACGCCGTCCGGTTTTAAGAAGTGTGCATAGCGAAGTGCTTCCAAACGCTCGAACGCGATTAAAACATCCGCACAACCTTCTTCCACGATGGGCTCGTTTACCTTATCGCCGTAACGGACAAAGGTTACTACGGAACCGCCACGCTGTGCCATTCCGTGAACTTCCGACAATTTTACGTCATATCCGGCATGCGTCGTAATTCCGCCAAGGATACGGCTTGTAAGAAGCGTTCCCTGTCCGCCCACGCCGACAATCATAATACTCTTTGTTTCCATCTTTACACCTCCCTTGACTCGATGGCACCGAACTTGCAACGGCTCTCGCAGAGGCCGCATCCGTTACACATCGTTTCGTCGATGCGAATGGTACCGTCGGAGTTCTTCGTAAGCGCCGGACATCCGGGCTTTAAGCACATACCGCACTTCTTGCATTTGTCGGAAAGTGCATAGCATTTCTTATGAGATACATTCGTTTTAAGGAGTGCGCAGGGTGCCTGGGAAATGATAACGGAGACCGCATCACGCGCCACTTCCTCTTTAATCGTCGCTTTCAGTTTCTCGGTATCGAATGCATTCACAACCGTAACATATTCCACGCCGAGTGCATGGCATAAGTCAACCAGATCCACCGCATACGTTGCTTCTCCGGATAATGTCTTTCCGGTTGCGGCATGGTCCTGATGTCCCGTCATACCGGTCGTGGAGTTATCCATAATGATAACCGTTCCGGTGGACTTGTTGTAAACCATGTTCAGAAGTGAATTGATACCGGTATGAAGGAATGTGGAGTCACCGATTAAAGCAACCCAGTTCTTGATGTAATCCTTGCCTTTTGCCTTTTCCATACCGTGAAGCGTGGAAATGGAAGATCCCATACAAACGGTGGTATCAATTACGTTAAGCGGTGCAACCGCACCAAGTGTATAGCAGCCGATATCTCCGGCGCCGTGGATTTTTAATTCGTTTAATACGGTAAAGGTGCTTCTGTGCGGGCAGCCCGGGCAGAGAATCGGAGGACGTGCGGGAACCTTTGCGGGCTCTTCCGTCTTTACTTCTTCTTTTAAAATCGCCTCACGGAGCATATTCGCGGAATACTCGCCCTGAACGGTCAGGATGTCTTTTCCGTGGCATGCGATACCCATTGCCTTTACCTGCTCTTCGATTAACGGCTCAAGTTCTTCCACGATGTAAAGCTCTTCCACATGTGCCGCAAACTCTGCAATCAGCTTCTTCGGAAGCGGATGTACCAGACCGAGTTTCAATACGGATGCATTCGGAAGCGCTTCCTTAACATACTGATAAGGAATACCGGATGTGATGACACCGATTTTTAAATCGTTCCATTCCACTTTATTGTAGGATGCGGTGTTTGCATCTTCGGACATGTCTTTCAAACGCTTCTCAACGAATACGTGACGGCCCTTTGCCATGGCGGGCATCATAACGTTCTTCGGTACGGAACGCTCGTAAGGCTTGTCTTCTACTTCTACACGGTCGTTTAATTCCACAACGCCCTGGGAATGTGCCAGACGGGTCGTTGTACGAATCATAATCGGGGTATCGTATTTTTCGGATAATTCAAATGCAAGCTTGGTGAAGTCTTTTGCTTCCTGAGAATCGGACGGTTCCAATACCGGCACCTGCGCCACACGTGCCACGCATCTGGAATCCTGCTCGTTCTGGGAAGAATAAAGTCCCGGATCGTCAGCCGCAACCAGAACCAGACCGCCGTTTACACCGATGTAGGATACGGTATACAAAGGGTCGGATGCAACGTTCACGCCAACCATTTTCATGGATGCAAGCGCTCTCACGCCGCTCATGGATGCGCCGATGGCTACCTCCATTGCTACTTTTTCATTGGGGGACCACTCTGCATAAACACCGTCGTATTTTACGATGTTCTCGCTGATCTCCGTGCTGGGTGTTCCGGGATATGCTGCGGACACTTTAACGCCTGCTTCCCATGCACCCCTGGCAATCGCTTCGTTGCCAAGCATAATCTTCTTTTCCACTTCCAAATCCTTCCTTTCTGAATTGACTACAGCCCGATACAACGTTTTTACGGGCGTATCATGACTGAATATCGAGTGAGACTGTAAGCCGGGTTCTGTCGTGAATGATCATCTATCTAGGAGACATGTCGCCATGCCCCTCAAGCAACCTACCCGGGAGCGAACCGGGCCGATTCATGGCTCCCTGTTTGGTCTTGCTTCGGATGGGGTTTACACTGCCATGCATGTTACCACGCATGCGGTAGTCTCTTACACTGCCATTCCACCCTTACCGCTTTCGCGGCGGTTTCTTTTCTGTTGCACTTTCCTTGGGGTCACCCCCACCGGACGTTATCCGGCATCCTGCCCTGCGAAGCCCGGACTTTCCTCTCCCATGCCCTTACGACATGGCAGCGATCATTCATCCCACTCGCCTATTTTCAGCCATACTATTATACCTTAATGAGGGCTTTGTATTCAAGCATTTTTCCTATTTTCGAAGGATTTCTTCAAGCCCCCGCTTTACGCCCGTTCGGCACCCCCGCTACACGTGCCGGACATTTTGTCCCGTGCTGCCCCTCGCATCGTTTTTGACAACGTTTCGTGATAAGAAAATATCGCTTTTCGAAAATTATTTATCGTTTATCATTAAAAAGTTATTGACAAACATTTTTGAAGATGATAAGATGCAATTGTCGGAAGGAAAAAACGATACGGCCAATCGGAATTCACTTCCGGACATTACCGGTAAAAACGAAACCCCAGAATCTTAAAAACAGCCGGGCGATACGAATCCGCCCCATCAAAAAGGAGAAAACAATGAACGAAGAAAATATCAAATTACAAAGAGTACATAAAAGCTGCAAAATTGCCGCCGTCATTTCCAAAGTATTATTTATCTTCTGCATGGTAGGCAGCACTTTGGCTCTCATCACCGGAATCGTAATGATTGCCAACAGAAATAATATCGACCGTCAGATTGAAGAAAGCGCGCAAAAGGCAAAAGCAGAAGCAAAGCTTCCCGGCGAAAAAGTCGACATCAAGATGGGACCCGTCACAGTAGCTTCCGTCACCGCCGAAGACGTAGAAGACGGAAAACTTGCCACCGCGGTTGCGGGAAGAATGACATCCGACGTTCCCGCCGTTCAGGAGTTCTTTAATGAAAACCAGAATTCCTTAAGCCTTATTTACGGACTGTACTGCATCGTTATGGCTTTTATGATAGCCATCCTGACCGTGGCACTCTATTTCATCCACTCGGCATTCGCCATCATTGTGAAGGAGGGCAATCCTTTTGCGGACAAAGTCCTGAAGAAAATCCTGGTTTCCTTCATCGGAATCTCCGTAGTACTGGCATTCTCGGCAGGACTCGGTTTCGGAGCGCTCGGTGGATTCTTAACATGGGTTGTATACACTATTATGGATTATGGTCGCACTCTGAAGATTCAGGCCGATGAAACATTATAAGGAGGTGCGCTATGGGACAGATTATATTAAGACTGGATCGCGTCATGGCGGACCGCAAGATGTCATTAAACGATTTATCGGACAAGGTCGGCGTTTCGAACGTAAACCTTTCCAAAATGAAAAACGGTAAAATCTCCGCCATCCGCTTCTCCACACTGGAAGCCATCTGCGAAGCGCTGGACTGTCAGCCCGGAGATATCCTCGAATACGATAAGAACGCTCCTTCCGCAGAGCGCGGCGAATAGCCGGACAGACCATACAATTACATACGCAAAAAGGCACCCGTTTGGGTGCCTTTTTAGTTTCCGCAGTACCGTTTTGCAGGTACACGGTTTAAGCTCTTATACGTTGAAAATACTTCCTCCCACAAACTCTCTCGCGATCGAGTTCGTCGGGATCTTTGCGGTATCCATCGCAAGGAAATATTCGAGGAATTTCAGTAATCTTCTTGCCTCATAAAATTCCGGTGTGCCGGACGGAACGCTGTAAAGAAGCGGTTCCGCGAAGGATTTTAAAGCCGCAATCTCATAAATCAGTGCCGAATTAAAGATGGCATCCGCACCTTCCTGGAACGGGAAAATGTTCTCCTCTTCTCCCCTGCGCACGCTGCCCCACATCTGAATGGTTCTCGCCGCAGAGTTTCCGCGTGTTCTGAAATCCCTGACCATTCTGCGAAGAAGTCTCGCATCGGTCGTCGGAATCCGGTTGTGCTCATCGATATTCAGTGTCGTCAGGGCACTGATGTAAATCTTGTATTTACTCTCGGTCGGAAGCGATGCGCTCATCTTGTCGTTCAACGCATGGATGCCCTCGATGACAAGAACGTCATCGGGACCGAGTTTCATGGTATTGCCTCGATACTCTCTCTGTCCGGATTTAAAATTAAACGTCGGCATCTGTACCTCTTCTCCGGAAAGAAGTCTGCCCATGTC